>NZ_JBXAWK010000015.1:0-110099 GCF_057291755.1 Kitasatospora sp. UYEF31 | reverse complement strand
GGGGCATTTTTTTTTGGGAACGCCCCGGGGGGGGGGGGTTTTGGGGGCGCCCCCCGCCCCCGGGGGGGGGGCGCGGGGGGGGCCCCCCGGTTTCGCGGGGGGGGCGCCCCCCCCCGGGGCCCCGCTCGCGCGTTCGGACGGTTCGTACTGTCAGCCCTTGAGCGCGGCGTTCAGCTTCGCGGACTGCGCGGTGACGATCGCCGCGTCGGGCAGGTCGCTCTTCACACCAGTCATGTCCATGCGCAGCGCGACGGTGATCGTCGAGCCGTTGCGTGTGACGACGTAGCCGTGCTTGGCGTCTTCGGCTTCGAACTTGAACGCGAAGGACACCACGTCCCCGCCGGTGAGCGGCGACGGGGCCTGGGTCAGCTTGAACGACGTCTTCTCCCCTCCGGCGTCCACCGTGAACGCCTGGCAGCCGGGGAACGCCTGGGCCGCGTCGCTGAAGACCTTGGCCGCCTGGTCAGAGGTGTACGCGGCGACCGTGACGACAGTCGGCGCCATCGGGTCGGTGCCGACGATCGACTTCTGGACCGCCGCCTGTGGTTTGACCGCGCCGTTCGGCAGGCTCACCACGTCTACCAGCGGCTGGCACGCGGCGGGCTCCGCCTTGGCCGTCGACTTGTCCTGCGGCGGGCCGCCGACGACCTGCATGCCGCCGGAGAGGTCCTGCGCGGTGAGTGCCGCCGCGTCGAGCTGAGCCTGCGTCAGGGTCTTAGACCCGGGCGGGCCGTCCGCGCTGAACTTCGGTGTGGCGTCGGGCACCGACGGCTTCCCGCCTGCTGCCGGAGCACCAGTCGCAGGAGCGCCCGCAGCCGGAGTGCCGGGGGCCGGCGCCTTGGTGTCCGCGGCAGGAGCGGCGTCGGCCTTCTTGTCGTCACCGCCGCACGCGGCAGTCATCAGGAGCAGCGGAACGGCGAGCGCGGTGGCGGCCAGACGGCGGGACACAGACATGGAGGACCTCGTGCTTGGAGTGGGAATCGAAAACTGCGCCGGCAGTGGGGAAGATCCCTCGCCGGAACGTTTCTGCCGCTCCCCCGGCCCGCTGGATGATCATAGGACAGCCCGAACGGCGCAGACAAAGGAAATCGGCCGCCGCGGCGTCCCGGACGGCCGAGCCGTGGAACGCCGCAACGGCCTCCTCGGTGGTTTCAGACGCCGGTCCGCGCCCGGAGCGCGGCTTCGCCGGCAGCCCGCATCTCCTTCAGCGGACCCGTCCGCCCGGTCATCAACTCCACTTGCAGCACCGCCTGATGGACCAGCAGGTCCAGACCGCTGACCACAGCGCCGCCCCGCCCCGTCCAGGCCGCCGCCAGCGGTGTGGGCCACGGGTCGTAGACGACGTCGAACAACACGCCCGGTGCGTCCGGGAGTCCGGCCGCCAGCTGGTCGGCGGAGCCCTTGGGTGTGGTGGAGATCACCAGCGGTGCTGACAGACCATCAGCAGCCTGCTCCCACGGGTGCGGCACGACCGTGACGCCAAGGCGTTCACCCGCGGCCAGCATCTCCGCGGCACGTGAGTCCCCCCGTACGAAGACACTCACCGGACCGTCGGTCAGGGCACCCAGGGCGGCCAGCGCCGACGTTGCGGTCGCCCCCGCGCCGAGGACCGCGGCGGAGGGGACCCGTGTGACCCCGCGTTCGCGCAGCGCGTTGACCAGGCCGGGGACGTCGGTGTTGTCCCCGGTCCGGCGGCCGTCGGCGGTGAACACCACGGTGTTGACCGCGTCGACGGCCCGCGCCAGGGCGGAGACCTCGTCGAGCAGCGGCATGACCGCGCGCTTGAGCGGCATCGTCAGGGAGAGTCCGGCCCACGTGTCGTCGAGCTCCCCGAGGAAACCGGGCAGTGTCCGCTCGTCCACGTCGTAGGACTCGTAGGACCAGCCCTCAAGGCCCAGCGCCGCATACGCGGCGCGGTGCAGCACCGGGGAGAGCGAATGGGCGATGGGCGAGCCGAGGACCGCGGCCCGGCGCACGGCGGCAGCAGCGGTCACGAGTTCGGGTGGTCCTTCAGCCACGCCCTGAGCTTCGTTTCCAGGACCTTGAATTCCTTGTCGCTCTTGGCGAACTCAGTCTTCTGAATCGACGGGTCAGTTGTCACGAAGAAGAGCCAGCCCTCGTTGGACGGTGCGAACGTGCCGTTGAGCGCGTCCTTGCCCGGGTTGCCGATGGGGCTCGGCAGGGTCAGTCCCTTGTTCTTGGCCAGACGTGTGTTGTACGGGCTGTCCGTGTTCAGATCCGCGACCGTCAGATCCAGGGCGCTCTTGTTGAGGACGTAGTTGACCGTCGAGTCCATGCCCAGGTTCATGTTGGTCTTCACCCGGTTCTCGATGACCTCGGCGATCTTCGGGAAGTCGTCCGGCTTCGCGCCTTCGGCCTGCACGATGCTCGCGATGATGATCGCCTCGTACGGGGTGCGCCCGATCGCCTTGGCCTTCCCCTCCAGGTCCATCTTCTTGTACGAGGCGTTCGCCAGCGCGACCATCTTCTTCAGCACGTCGACCGGCTTCATGCCCGGCGCGGCCGGATACTTCGCCGGGTAGAGGAAGCCTTCGATATTGCCCTTGGCGTACTCCGGCAGACCGATCGAGGGGTCCTTGGCGGCCTTCACGAACTCCTCGACCGGAACGGCCATCTGTTTGGCCAGCACCGCGTAGACCTGCGAAGCCCGGTTGCCAGGCTTCACGTCGACCGACTGCTGCTGCTTGGGGTCCCCCAGGACGTCCAGGACGGCCTTAGCGGGCATCTTCGGGTGCAGGATGTACGCCCCCGCCTCCACGTGCCGCTGGTCGGGGTCCTTGGTGAGGGCCTGGGTGAACGCCTCCACGCTCTTGGTGACGCCCTGCTTCTTGAGCTCGTTGCCGATCTTCTGACCGACCCAGCCGCTCTCGACGATGAACACGACCGTCTTCGCGTCGCCCTTGCCGGAGTAGTCGGCCGGAGCCCCGAACTGCTCTTTGAGGAAGCTGTACGCGTACCAGCCGCCGCCGCCGATCAGGCCGAACACGATGACGAACGAGAGCAGTACGGCCAGGCCGCTGCGTTTCTTGCGGCCACGGCTCCGCCCGCCGCCCCTGCCGCCGTCCCGGCCTCCACGCCGGCCCGAGTCTTCCTGGCGGCGCCGACTGCGCGGTTCGTGGTCCATCCGCAGCCCTACGTCACTCATCCTCGTGCCCGCTCTCCGCCGAAGTGGCCGGTCCGTCGCCGGACATGCCCTGGTCTACCGGTGCCTGAACTTCTGGTGTTCCCTCACCCGGGTGGATATCGGGTTTGGAAGGGACCTTAACCGGTCGGCCCGGCGGCCGCCCGGAGGCCCGCTCGGTCTCCAGGGCATTCTGCAGGATGACCACGGCAGCGGCCTGGTCTACGACACTGCGCTGCTTGCGCCCCTTGACCCCGGAGGCCCGCAGGTTCTGGTGCGCGGTCACCGTCGTCATCCGCTCGTCGATCATCGTCACCCGCACCGGCGCGACCGCTGCGGCGAGCCTCCTCGCGAACTCCCGGCACTTGGCCGCGGCCGGCCCCTCGTGGCCGGACAGCGAGCGCGGCAGGCCGACGACGACCTCGATCGCCGCGCGTTCGACGACATGGCCGGCGATCCGCTCGATGTCCCCGCGCCCGGCCTTGACTGTCTCCACCGGCGAGGCGATCAGGCCGTACGGGTCACTGGCGGCCAGGCCGATCCGCGCGTCTCCTACATCGACGGCGAGGCGTACGCCACGCCTCATCACCGGCTCATGGGACTGGGGGCTGGACAGGTTCGTCTCCTTGGCAGGGCACACGCGGGGGAACACGCTGGAGCACACGATTTTTAGCGCACATGCTTCGGGGGAGGCATATGAACATTCTAAGTGGACGACACTCAGGTCCCTGTCATGGCTGCCAGATGTTGATCAATGCCAGTGGCGTCGACAGAGTTGTTTTCCCGGTCAGTCCTACATGGCTTGAGCTAGCATCTACATCGTTCACTTGATAGTGATCGCACCACAACCGCGAGAAGACCCCCGCTAGTCGATAGCAGGGGTCTTCTTGTTAGGCCTTCCGGCCATCAAGGCTGGGGGCTCTGTTACTTCAGCTCAACGCCCAGGACTCGCCGTTGGGTTTGTCGAACCACACGCGCTGCCCGTCGCCGTTGACGGTCAGTCCGAACAGTTCAGGTTCCGGGCGGTCATGGTCGATCCACCACCGGTAGGCCGCTTCCACATCCGTCCACAGCGACCGTTCCCCGACTTCACGGACGTCTGTCGGTTCACCTTCGCTGAAGCACACATACGCAAACGACTTGTCCCACGTGGAGTAGAACCACGCGACCAAATCCCCGTCCGCCTCGTACACGTGAGAAACACAGTTGGGCACCTGAAGCCCAATCACGAACCCCACATCGGGATCCCCGAATTCTTCAACGGCCTTACGCGCAAGGCCGGTTCCCGGCTCCCGTGCGTCCTTCGCCCATCCATCATGCCGGTAGTCGTCTGGGTCGATCCCCAGGCGCTGTGCCCGCATCTTCATGAAGGACAGCCCGCCGGCAAAACCGCCCGACGCTGAGCCGTCGTTGTTGACGGTCAGTGTCAGAAGCCGGTCGTGCGGTGTGAAATCGGTTCCCCACGGAAGGACGATCCGCCCGCCCGGAAGGGTCTGCTTCACCCACTCGTACGACACGCGCCGGATTCCACAAGTCACATGGATTCCATTGAACGGGCCTTCCCGGTCGAACCCCTCGAACCCGTCCCCGGTGTGCACACGCACGAAGACATCCGCTCGCGTCATGTTTTCCCGGGCCGTCGCTGCTAGGTCCGGGTCTACTTCGATGGAGAAGACGTTCCCGACGCGCCCGGCAATTTCCTTGATCCGTGCGGCCGTGTAGCCGGTGCCTGTCCCGATGTCGAGATAGGTCCCGCCCACGATCGGACGCAGCGCGTCAAACATATCGTCCACGGCACCGGGCATCGAAGCGGACGAAGACGCCGTTGTCCCCGGATCCGTCCCGGTGTGCTTTCCGTCGTCCCACTGCGTGACAAGGGGGATGTCCGCAGACACCGCCGCTTCCCACGCGTCCGGGTCCGTTCGCCGGTCCACGGCCGACCCGTAGGTGTCCGTGTCCGTATCGAACGGCCAAATCACGTCCGGGATGAAGTCCCGACGTTCCACACTGGTCACTTGCTGGCCTTTCATTTTCCTCGCTTACCCGTGTCCGGCGGGGGCCTCTTGTCCGGGTTGGGCACGGGCAGCGGCTCTTTCTCCTTGCCGTGCTTCGGGTCGTTACCCATGGCCTTCTCCTTCTTGTTGGAACGATTGGGAACCCCGGCCAACACGGGGATGGGTGTGCCGGCCGGGGCATTGCTCAGTTCCTACCGCCGACCACTCAGCGGCACCATTCAGGCGGGTCAGGAAGAAGCCTGTCGGGAACGGAACTGTTGTACCCGTCATCGCGATGACGGGGTTGTACCCCGACCCTGCCGGGCTTCCGTGCTGGGGGAGCCAACGTTGGGTGACATCCGGCAGGATCGGGAGTCTGTGTCAGTGCACGGCCGGTACGGCCATTTTTAGCCGAATGGTTCTGCCCCGGCCGTCGCCGTCGAGTGCGGCACTCAGGTCCCCGTTGTGCCTGTCCGCCACGAGTGCGATGAAGGGAAGACCGCGCCGCGCCCTTGCGCGCTCAGGTGGCAGGTTGCGGACGTATGACTTCCACGAGCCGGAACCGGACAGGATCAGCGGGATTCGGGGGTCGTGGTCGCGGCAGTCGATGTACAGCCATCCCGTCGCCCCAAACCCCTGTGTCCGGGCGTAGCGCAACTTCAGCGACGCGTGCTTGTGCTGTCTCAGATACCGCGCGTGCTGGATCGAGTGGGCCACGAGGACGTTCACGGCGTCCGCGACGTCGCTGCGGAAGGCATGGTCACGTAGGAGATCCCACGACGCCATGAGCCGTGCAACGGCTTCGCCCACCTGACGAAGGACCGCCGCCGTGTCGCCCAGAACCGGGTATGTCAGCCCGTCTTCTCCGCCGTTCCGGCTGAGCGGTGCACCTTCCTGGCTGAACTTCAGGGCCGACTTCGCCAGCGTGCTCACAGGCCGTTCACCCGACGCAACCGGTTCTCTTCCCTTACGCGATTGCGCAGCTCGTCCATGGTCGGGCTGTCAGCGCGGGTAACGGAGTTCCGGTTACCGGCAACGCTGTTCCACGCCTTGCCGGGCGTGCGCTTCGGCAACGCGACGGGCTTGGGGGTGTCGTCGTCCTTGTTGGCGTTACTGGTCTTCACTGTTCCGCGTCCTTCCGGTGCGGGTGCTGCGTGATGATCGTGTTGAAGCCGGCCGCAGTGATCGGGCTTCCAAACGCCCTTGCCGCCGTGCGCCCCTTCACTGCCGTCTGACAGATCAGGCAGTCGGCTACGGCGGCAAGTTCGAGAAGGGACAGGCTCAGCACGAGAGTTGACGAACACTCACCGGCCACGATTGACCCTCCATCACGTCTGGTTTTCGATTGCCACGGGCACTACACACAGAGTGAGTGAGTCGGCGTACGCTGGGCTAGAGGCAGCGTGTTTCCAAGGAACTTGGAAAGGTGGGAGTTGCACCCATGGACAAGAGGCAGCCGGAATCGGCTGACGGGTTGAAGTGGTTCGGCGAAGAGTTAGAGCACTCACTAGCGCACACGGGGAAGACGGGGCAGGCCCTAGCCGACTTCACGGGCTACAAGCCCCCGTACGTCTCGAAGGTGAAGAACGGCCAAGCCCTGTGTTCGCCGGACTTCGCTGAAGGGTGTGACCGCTTCTTCGGTACGCCTGGGTACTTCGCCCGGTTGCGGGAGCGGATCGCACAACACGGGCACCCTGAGTGGTTCGTCCCATACTTGGATCTCGAAGACAAAGCCGAAAAGATCTTGATCTTTGAGACCTACTTCGTCCCGGGACCCTTGCAGACGCCGGCCTATGCTGAAGCAGTCTTCCGCGCGTTCCACCCTCGCGACACAGACGAAGCAATTCAGACAAAGGTGACAACGCGCCTAGAACGCCGCTCGTTGCTGGACCGCCCCGACAACCCCTTGCTGTGGGTTGTTCTTGATCAAAGCTGCCTCTATCGCATGGTCGGGGGTCCCGCAGTCATGCGAGAGCAGCTAGAACACTTGGTTGCCCTTGCGGACTCGCCCCACGTGGTCATACAAGTTCTGCCGTTCACGGCGGTAGCCCCAGCGTCGCAAGCCTTCACCCTGCTTATGTTTGGCGACGAAACACCCCCCGTCCTCTACGCTGAGACCCGAGGGCTTGGGCAAGTGCATGACTCCGCCGCCATCGTTGCTACTGGCGTTTCGCAGTACGAACGGCTTCAGGCGGACGCCCTGTCCCCGGCAAAGTCGATCAACGCACTACGAGACAGGATCAAGGAACTCTCATGACGAGCAACACAGACCCCCAGTCGTTGCAGTGGGTCAAGTCGTCGTATTCAGACGGCAACGGCGGACAGTGCATCGAGTGGGCGCCAGATCACGCCGCAGAGACCGGCGAGTTCCTGATCCGGGACAGCAAGATCCCGGACGGCCCGCACCTCACGTTGACCGCTGCAAGCTTTGCCGGGTTGGTCGCCTTCGCCAAGTCCCACGGCTGAACGTCTGCCTGACCGAAGTTCCGTCACCCTCATGTAAGAAGCCCGGCACCCCTTGAAAGGAGTGCCGGGCTTCTTCTTTTAGAGGGATTTAGAGAAGCGTTCTCTCAGATCCTCGGGGATGAACAATTCGTGGCCACCCCTGTTTCTTGGGTGGCAGTACATTTTGATTCCACCCTTGATCAAGTCTTGAGTTATCTCATCAAAGTCCTTGTTGTCCCACCGCTCTGCATAAGTCATTCCAAGCTCTTGGTACTCCCAATGATCCTTCGCCTTCTCGCCGAGGGCTGTAATTCTCTCGTACTCCTCGCTCAGGTTGACTAGGATTTTCTCACCCTTTTCGCGAAGGAACGGCTTGTCATAGAGGCCGCCGGGTTCCAGATACGCCATGTGGCGTGTGATGGATTCCTGTAGCTCCTCAAGTTTCTCCGAGCTGCCATTTCCGACAACGTAGACTCTGCGGGTGACCGGCTTGCCGCCGATCTCCTTAAGAACCTCAGCCATAAGAGGGGCAATGATCTCCTCTTCGGGCTTGAAGGCATACCCTGGGCAGGCAGGCTTCCCCGGCCGGCGCATGCACCTGTATGAGGTATAGACCTTCGCTTCACCGCTCGCGAGTGTCCTCTTCACGGTATGGATATGGAGGTTCATATTGCAGCCCCCGCACTCCAAAACTCCGAGGAAAGGTGTTACGTTCTTGGCTTGCTTAGGGGAGAATCTTGATATCTCTGAAATCGCCTTCTGTAGGGCTTCCCACTTCTCGGGGGTGAGGATCGGTTCACAAATAATCACCTTCTTGCCCTCTGTGTCATAGACCGGTACTCGCCGTGTGTAAGTTTTTCCAGGAACCTTCTCGGATCTGGTTTTCACCCCGATCAAGTTTTCGGAGATGAGGACTACCTTCAAACTGTGGGGGTGCCAGGGTCGGTGTCCTTCTTCCGTCCTGTAGCGCGGTGTGCTGCCTCGTTCGCCTCTGGGCTTTACGGCTTCTTCAGCAGGGGTTTTTACGCCCCGTTCTGTGAAGTCTCGACAGATCTGTGACATGCCTTCACCCGCGATGATCCTGTCAGCGGCTTCCTTGACGACTGCGGCAGTGGTCTTGTTGATCCTCAGGTACTTGGCGCTGTCCTTGGCGTAGACCTCAAGGCCGTACGGGGCCTTGCCGCCGGACCATCGAGACGTAGCCCGGAGGTGTGCCTTCATGTTCGTAACGCGCTCGGAGACGGCTCGGGCCTCCATGCGCGCAAACGCGGCGATCATCGTTGCCATGACCTCGCCCATGGGCGTGTTCAAGTCAAAGGGCTCGGTCATGCTGACCAGGCCCTTGCCTCCGTGATCCTGTGCCCACTTGATCATCTCGTGCAGGTCGTCCACGCGCCTCACGAACCTGTCGAGTCGCCAGAAGAGAATGAGGTCGAACTCCGGGGCCCTGTCCAGCCATGACGACAGTTCAGGTCTCTTCCATGGTGGCGTAGTAGACGCAGACACCGACAGGTCTTGCGCCACACCTACAAGGGTCATGTTGTTGCGTGCGCAGTACTCTCGGCCTTCCTTGAGCTGCCGCTCAGGGCTTGTGGTGACGTCCGTCTCTAGGGAGAGTCGGATAGCTAGCAGTACGCGAAGAGGGGACGGCGCGTCATAAATGACGCACCGCCCCCGATTGTCGTACATCCGGCAGCAGATCAGGCAGTCTTCTCGGCGACCGTCCTGGTGACGGCGTCGATGGCTTCAGCCACCTTCGCGGGGTCCGAACCGCCGCCCTGGGCGACGTCGGGCTTGCCGCCACCGCCGCCGCCGAGGGTCTGGGCCGCGACGCGGACCAGCTCACCGGCTTTGACCCCGCGCTGCTGCGCGGCGTCGTTGGCGGCGACCACGACCATCGGCTTGCCCTTCACGACCGACACGACCGCGACGGCGGCCGGACGGCCGCTCAGCCGCTGCCGGACGTCGAGCGCGAGTTTGCGCAGGTCGTCGGGCCCGGTGCCGTCGGGCAACTGCGAGACGACCAGCGCGACACCGTTGACGTCCACGGCCCCGGCGGCGAGCGCACCGGCTGCTTGCAGCACCTGGGCGCCGCGCAGCCGGGCGATCTCCTTCTCGGCTTCCTTGAGCTTCGCCATGATCCCGGCGACCCGGTCGGGCAGCTCCTCGGGGCGGCCCTTGACCACCTCGGTGAGCTGGTTGACGATCGTGTGCTCGCGGGCGAGGAAGTTGTACGCGTCCACGCCGACGAGTGCCTCGACGCGGCGCACACCGGCACCGATGGAGGACTCGCCGAGCAGCTTGACCAGGCCGAGCTGCGCGGTGTTGCCCACGTGGGTGCCGCCGCACAGTTCCTTGGAGAAGTCGCCGATGGTGACCACGCGGACCCGGTCGCCGTACTTCTCGCCGAACTCGGCGATGGCGCCCTGCTTCTTGGCCTCGGCCATGCTCATCACCTCGGCGGTGACGTCGAGCTCGCGGGACAGGACCTCGTTGATCTTCTGCTCGACGTCCGTCAGCACCCCGGCGGGCACCGCGGCGGGCGCGCCGAAGTCGAAGCGGAAGCGGCCCGGGGCGTTCTCCGAACCGGCCTGCGCGGCCGTCGGGCCGAGTGCGTCGCGCAGCGCCTGGTGGGTCAGGTGCGTGGCGCTGTGCGCGCGGGCGATGGCCCGGCGGCGGGTCACGTCGATCTCGGCGACGGCGCTGGAGCCGACCGTCACCTCGCCGACCTGGACGACGCCCTTGTGCACGCTGACACCCGGGACGGGCTGCTGCACGTCGCGGATCTCGATGACCGCGCCGGTGTCGACCCGGATCCGGCCCGCGTCGGCGAGCTGGCCGCCGCCCTCGGCGTAGAACGGGGTGCGGTCCAGGACGACCTCGACCTCGTCGCCCTCGCGGGCGGCCGGGGCCGGGACACCGTCGACGAGCAGGCCCACGACGGTGGACTCGGAGACCGTGGAGTCGTAGCCGGTGAAGACCGTGGTGCCTGACTTGTCGGCGACCGCACGGTAGGAGGACAGGTCGGCGTGACCCATCTTCTTCTGCCGCGCGTCGGCCTTGGCCCGCTGCTTCTGCTCCTGCATGAGGCGGCGGAAGCCGTCCTCGTCGACCATCAGGCCCTGTTCGGCGGCCATTTCGAGGGTCAGGTCGATCGGGAAGCCCTCGGTGTCGTGGAGCTTGAACGCCACGCCCGCGGAGATGACCGACCGCCCGGCGGCCTTGGCCTCGGTGACGGCGGTGTCCAGGAAGCCGGTGCCGGCCTGGAGACGGTCCAGGAAGCGGACCTCCTCGGCGACCGAGACCGCGTCGATGCGCGCGGAGTCGGTGACCAGCTCGGGGTACTGCGGCCCCATCACCTTGACGGTGGTGGCGACCAGGTCACCCAGGGTGGTGTCGGGAGCGCCGAGCAGACGCATGTTGCGGATGGCCCGGCGCATCATGCGGCGCAGCACGTAGCCGCGGCCCTCGTTGCCCGGGACGACGCCGTCGCTGATGAGCATGACGGCCGTACGGACGTGGTCTGCGATGACACGCAGCTTGACGTCGCTCTGCCCGTCGGCGCCGTAGGTGCGGCCGGACAGCTCGGCGGCGCGGTCGAGGATCGGCCGCGACGTGTCGATCTCGTACAGGTTGTCGACGCCCTGGAGGAGCGTGGCCAGCCGCTCCAGGCCCAGCCCGGTGTCCACCGAGGGGGCCGGCAGGTCGCCGAGGATTTCGAAGTCGTCCTTGCCGGTGCCCTCGCCCCGGATGAACTGCATGAAGACCAGGTTCCAGATCTCCAGGTAGCGTTCACCGTTGACGGCCGGGCCGCCCGCTTCGCCGTACGCGGGGCCGCGGTCGTAGTTGATCTCCGAGCACGGTCCGCAGGGGCCGGGCACGCCCATCGACCAGTAGTTGTCGGCCTTGCCGAGGCGCTGGATGCGTTCGGCGGGCACGCCGACCTTCTCGCGCCAGATCTGCTCGGCCTCGTCGTCGTCGAGGTAGACGGTGATCCAGAGCTTCTCGGGCTCCAGGCCGTAGCCGCCGTCGGCCACCGGGGTGGTCAGCAGCTCCCAGGCGAGCGTGATCGCCCGTTCCTTGAAGTAGTCGCCGAACGAGAAGTTGCCGCACATCTGGAAGAACGACCCGTGGCGGGTGGTCTTGCCGACCTCGTCGATGTCGAGAGTACGGACGCATTTCTGCACGCTGGTCGCCCGTGGGAACGGTGCCTTGACCTCGCCCAGGAAGTAGGGCTTGAACGGGACCATGCCGGCCGGCACCAGAAGCAGCGTCGGGTCGTCCGCGATCAGCGACGCCGACGGGACGACGGTGTGCCCGCGCTCCTCGAAGAAGCGCAGCCAGCGGCTACGGATCTCTGCGGAATCCATCAGCGTCGGTCCTTCCGGTCGTACCTGTTGTCGTTGCTGTAGTCAGGGAGTTCAGGTGTACGCGACGCGGGGAGCGCTGGGTACTGAGTTTTGCCGGTGATCGTCCGCGGCTGCGCGCCGAGCACGTCGGCGCCGATCTCGCGGTAGATCTCGGACTCGCGCTCGGCCATCCCCGCGCGGACCTCGTCCGCGAAGTAGCGGATGGCCTCACCGATGCCGGTCACGTTGTCCGCGACGCCTTCAGGCGTGTACTTGCGGGCCTTGTCCTTGACCTTGCCCATGGCCCAGACGCTCGCGCCCGCGCCGACGGCCATCCAGAAGATGCGACTGGCCATCAGGACTTCCCCCGGTTGTTGCGCTGCCGGGCCACCCGCTCGGCGCGGGCGGACGAGCGCACCCGCTTGCCGAGCTCCGTACGGTGCTGTGCGGACAGCGCCCGCTTGACGCCGTACGAGAAGGCGGACGCCTTGACGAGCGGGCCGCCGAGCGTCGCGGCGACCGTGGAGGACAGCGCGGTGGCGTTCCCCGTCATCGTCTGGACGTTCCCGGCGATCGAGTCGACCCGTACGAGCTGCGCGTTGGTCGCCCGGACCGCGTCGGTCATCTCGTCGAGCAGCGGTGCGGTGCGGTCGGCGGTGTCGGCGACCAGACGGGTCGCCTCCTTCAGCACCTTGACCAACTTGACCAGCACCACCGCGAGGAAGGCGACCAGGATCGCCCAGAACACCGCGATGATCATCAACGCGACTTCTCCACCGGACAACGTGATGCGCTCCCTGCGTAGATCGGGTGGGAGGGGTGTCGTGATGTACGTACGCCCCCGAGGGCCCGATCCTATCGCGCCGGGGTGACGACACTGAGCCCCGGCGGACCGTGACGGTCCGCCGGGGCTCAGTCGCATCAGGTCAGCGCGAGTAGAACTCGACGACCAGCTGCTCTTCGCAGATCACCGGGATCTCGTTGCGGTTCGGCAGCCGGTCGAGCCGGGCCGCGAGCGCACCGAGGTTGACCTGGAGATAGCGCGGCGTGGTCTCGGCGGCGAAGGCGCCGGCCCGGACCAGCTCGAAGAGCGGCTTGGCGCGGCTCTTCTCGCGGACCTCGACGACGTCGTCCGGGCGCAGCGCGTACGACGGGCGGTCGACCTTGACGTCGTTGACCTGGATGTGGCCGTGGGTGACCATCTGCCGGGCCTGGTAGATGGTGCGGGCGAAACCGGCACGCAGGATGAACGCGTCCAGGCGGCGCTCCAGCGTGATGATCAGCTGCTCACCGGCCTTGCCCTCACGCTTGACGGCGCGGTCCCAGGCCAGCTTCATCTGCTTCTCGGAGATGTCGTACTGGAAGCGGAGCTTCTGCTTCTCCTGGAGACGCGTCTTATAGTCGGTCTCCTTCTTGCGGCCGCGACCGTGCTCGCCCGGCGGGTACGGGCGGTTCTCGAGGTACTTCTGCGACTTGGGCGTAAGTGCGATCCCCAGCGCACGGCTGCGCTTGACCTTGGGGCGGGACTGGTTCAACGAAACCTCCGACAGCGGAATGGAACTGGTGTTTGCCAAGCAGCCACGACTTAGGTAAGGCTTACCTTAGCGATCGCGTCGCCGGAGGGAAAGTCCAGCCCGGCGCACGCACCGGTGGACCGACCCAGGAGGACGCATGTCCCGCAGCACCGAGCCGTTCCCGACCGACCTGGACGACTGCGGCGACGCCTGCGCCCCGGGCGGTCGGCCCGACGCGGCAGCCCGCGCCCGCACGCTCGCCGCACACGCCTCCTCCGCCCGGCTCGACCTGCCGGGGGCAGAGAGCGCGCACGAAGAGGACGGCATCATTCCGGCCGCACGCTATGTGGAAACAGACGGAAGCGTACTTATGTTCCTTCCGCCCGGGATCGGCACGGCCGTACTCGACGCCGCCGCGCTCGACGGCGGGGGCGACATGGCCGCCGTCCTGCACCTGATCGACGTAGCCCCGGTCGCCGTGCCACACCGGGTGAGGGCGCACGCCTGGATCGCCGGCTGGCTGTCCGTCCCCACCGGCGCGGACGCCGCCGCGGCCGCACAACTCCTCGAGGACGCCACCGGAGACCCGGCGTCCCTGGCCTACGACAGGGGCCACTGCGTCGTCCGCCTCGAAGTCGGCGAAGTCCTCGTCGACGACCTGTGGGGTGCCGGGCACGTCGAGCCCGAGGACTTCGCCGAAGCCTCCGCCGACCCCCTGGCGGTCTGCGAACCGGAACTGCTCCAGCACCTCGCCGCCGCGCACAGCGAACAACTTTCCACGCTCGCCACCTTCGTGGAGACCCCGCAGCCGCTGGCGAACGTGGCCCCCGTCTCCCTGGACCAGTACGGCCTGCGGCTGCGCTGCTGGGGTGCGGACGACAGCACCTGCGACCTCCGCTTCGACTTCGAAAAACCGGTGACCGGGCCCGAGGACCTCGGCGCGGCGCTGCGCCGCCTCCTTGAGCCCGCGGAATCCCTGCGCAACGAAACATGATCTCCGCAACCCCCTGGAGCGCGCGTCCCGCCGGGCATGGAGCACACTAATCGGACAAGATCAATAGAGTTCTCCACGGAGCAGCAACCTTCACTCTCCGGCCAGCACGGGAGGAACCGTCCGGTGACCGAGCCGCACGTACGCGACGACTCGACCGAACCGGCCGCCCGGCGTCCCGCGGTCAAGCCGTGGCAGGACCGGATGCGCACCCAACTGCGGGTGGGCGGCACGATGGCCGTCCCGGTGGTCGTCGAGCCCAAGCCCGAGCAGACGGTGTCCGTACCCCGCGTCATCGACATGGCCTTGCGTACGGGGGAACTCCTGCTCGGCAGCGGTGAGGGCGGCGAGGACGTCGAGGCGGCGATGCTCGGCGTCACGTCCGCGTACGGCCTGGACCGCTGCCAGACCAACGTGACGTTCAACTCGATCACGCTGTCCCACCAGCCGTCGCTGGTGGACCCGCCGATCACCGGGGAGCGGGTGGTCCGGCGGCGCGCGGTGGACTTCAACAGGCTCGACGAGGCGCACCTCCTCCTGGAGGACATCACCACCAACGAGCTCTCCCTCGAAGAGGCCTACCACCGGCTCGCGGACATCCGCCGCAACCGGCACCCGTACTCGAAATGGGTGGTGATGGCGGCGACCGGCGGCGTCGCGGCGACCGCCAGCATCATGGTCGGCGCGGGGCCGATCGTCGCCGCGGCGGCGTTCCTGGCCGCGGTGACGGGCGACCGGCTCGCACAGGCGCTGGCGACCCGCGGGGTCCCGGAGTTCTACCAGTTCGTCCTCGCGGCGGTGCCGGCCACCATGCTGGCCGCCCTGATGATCAAACTTGAGATCGGCGTCAAGCCGTACGCGGTCGTGACCGGTGGCCTGTTCGCGTTCCTGCCCGGACGCGCACTGGTCGCGGCCGTACAGGACGGTCTCACCGGCTTCTACATCACCGCCGCCGCCCGGCTGCTTGAGGTCGCGTACCTCATCATCGGTCTGATCTGCGGCATCTCCCTGGTGCTCTACTGCGCGGCGCAGCTGGAGATCGACTTCAACGTCGAGGGCGCGTTCGAGGTCAAGTCGAACCCGCCGGTGCAGATCCTGGCGGCGGCCGGGGTGTCGCTGACCTTCGCGATCCTGGTGCAGGCCCGCCACCGGGTGCTGCCGCTGGCGGCGGCCGGCGGCGGGATCAGCTGGGCGGTGGTCCAGGTGATGATCGGCACGGGTGCGGCGCCGGTCCTGGGCACGTTGGTCGCCAGCGGTCTCGTGGGCCTCCTCGGCCAGCTCCTCGCCAGGGTGGAGCGGGTGTCGGCGCTGCCGTACATCGTCCCGGCGATCGGTCCGCTGCTGCCCGGCAGCGCGTTGTACCAGGGGCTGCTGGCGATCTCGCACAACGACATCGACGCGGGGATGAAGGGACTGACCACCGCGACGTCGCTGGCCCTGGCGCTGGCGATCGGGGTCAACCTGGGCAACGAGGTCTCGCGGTTCGTACTGCCGTCACCCGCGCGCGACAGCGGCGCACTGCGTGCCGCGGCGAAGCGTACCCGCGGGTTCTAGGGCCTGTTCCGGGCAACGGAAACCGGGACGGCGACTGGGGTCCGCCCGCTTCACCGCTCGGTACGGATCAGCCGCCAGTCCCCGTCGGTGACCACCACATGGCCGGTGAAGCGCAGACCCACCATCGCCGCCGCCTCCAGCAGACGGGCCGTCACGAAGCGGTCGGGCTCGCTGGGTTCGGGATTCCCGCTCGGGTGGTTGTGCGCGACACCGAAGGTGGTGCCGCCCGCCGCGAGGACCACCGCCAGGACGTCGCGCACGGGGATCAGGCTGCGGTCGGCGGCCCCCTCGGTGAGCAGGACCGTCCGCAGCACCGCGCTCGACGAGTCACCCACGATGACGAGCACGCGCTCGCGACGCAGTCCGTGGAGCAGTGGCGCGGCGACTGCGGCCAGCCCCTCGGGTTCGGCGATACGTGACCGGGCCGTATCGGGGCGGGCCCGCCGGGCGAGCTGGAAGGCGGCTGCGATCCTGGCGGCCTTGGCCGGGCCCATGCCGGGGAGGATCAGCAGTTCGTGCGGGTCGGCGCGGGAGAGTTCGTACAGCCCGCCGTGGCGGGCGATGAGCCGTCCGGCGAGTTCGACGGCGTCGTGGTCGGCGGTGCCGGAGCCCAGGAGCAGGGCGAGCAGTTCGCGGTCGGCGAGGGCTTCGGCACCGCTGTTGAGGAGTCGTTCGCGGGGGCGCTGCTGGGCGGGCAGGTCCTTGACGCGCATTCAGCAGCCCCCTCCGCCGCGCCGGGTGTCCTCCCGGCGTCCTGGGCGGGAGCCCCGTCAGTCTGGGATTCCCGTACCAGGATCGCGGCGTGACCGGACGTCAACGGTCCAGTCACCGGGCTGTCACCCGATCGGATGATTTTCCGACACGAATTCTCCCCGGTTCATTTTCCGTCGCCCGTCAGCGTGGGACCTGGGTGTCGTAGACGACCTCCCAGCGGTCTGCCGGGACCACGATGTCGGCGGTCTCGACCGGTCTGCCGGCCTTGTCCAGGTGGGTGCGCTGGATCGCCATAACCGTCGCGGCCTGCGGAATCTCCAGTCTGCGGGCCTCGTCGAACGTCGCGTTGCGGGCCCGGACGACCTCGCGGACACGGGTCACGTCCACGTCGATCAGGGCCATGCGCTTGGCCACGCCGAGCCTTCCGTGCGGCCCGGCTTCGGGCAGGACGACCGTGTGGCGGCCGGTGATCTCCATCGGTTCCCAGCTGTGCACGATACGTACGCCGCGACGGCCGTCGAGGTAGACGTATTCGGTGCGCATCACCGGGTCCCCGGCCTTGACGGCCAGTCGTCCTGCGATGTCCTCGGAGGCGATATCGGTCGCGGACTCGGCCCGGAAGGGCAGGTCGTTGTCCGGCTCGCCGGGGATGCGGTGGAGCTGTTTGTGCAGCTCAGGGATGCGGACGTACGTGGCGTCGCCCTGTTGGGCGACGAGGAGTCCTTCCGCGACCAGGAGTCTGACGGCCTGTCGGCAGATGGCTTCGGTGAACCCGTACGCCTTCGACAACTCGGAACGACTCGGCAGGCGGGCGCCGGGCGGCAGTTCCCCCTCGTCCATCCGGCGCCGCAGGTCATCGGCCACCTGCAGATATGCAGCCTGGGAGCCCTCGGGCATGGCAACCTCACGAATTCTCTCGATGGAAATTTCACTTACAGGTTGAGACAACATAGTCACACGGAGTAGTTTGCATATCCATCGCTGAAACGAACGTACAGGGGATGGCATGAAAAGGAACGACACTCCGGCACTCCGGGAGTGGCAGGCCGACCGGGCCGCCGCCTACCTCCAGCGGGCGCTGGAGGAGGTCGCGCAGTGCCCGGTGCTGCAACTGCGGGGGCAGGACGGAACCCGCCGCTTCGAGCTGCCGCTGGCGCACGGGACGGGGCCCGAACTGATGGACCGCATCCACGACCTGATGCGCGGTCACGCCCGCTGGGGGGCGTCCACCGACCTGGACGGCAGCACCGTCCTGTGGGTCGAAGTCCCCCGCTGCTGGCCCGCCGCAGACCCTTCCGACACCGGACGGTACACCTGCGCGGAGCTCTTCGCCGACGAAATGACCGACATCGCCGGACAGACCCAGCTGGACCGGCTGGTGCACACCGGACTGGCCTGCCTGCGCCTGGGCGACCGGGTCGACTCACTGGTCACCGACAGCGGCAACGGCCGCCGCGCGCTCGACCTCCTGGACCTGCGCACGCCCCACTGGTCGGGGCCGGTCCTGGAGACCAACAGCGACCGCGTGCACTTCCTCGTGACGACCGGTCAGCCGCCCGGCGGCGCGCCCGTACCGGCAACGCTGCTGCGGCGGCTGGGTCCGGGCGGGTGGCTGTGGTGCCCCAACACCGGTGACCACACGAGCACATGGTGGCTGCGCGCCCCGCGCCCGGGTGCGGACGGGCGCGCGAGACTCGGCTCCGCCGAGCCGGTACTGCGCGCGCTGGCGGACTGCGCGGCGTAGCCGCCGTACGGGGCAGGGGGAACGAGCCGGGTGCGTTCAGGGCAGGACGCACCCGGCCGTTCGCACGTACGCAAGATGGACGACCTCACTGGTCCGAGGGGTCGTCGCGGATCAATGAGGTCGTCGACTTCGGTATGCGGCCCATGCCGGGCCGGTCCGCACGTCACCACTACCCGGCAGCCACCAACTTGTCCCCGCGCACCAGTTCGCGCAATTTCGCTTGCGTCTCAGGGTCGGTGGAGTACAGGACCGTGCCAACCATCCCACGGGTCAGCAGGACCTTGTAGGTGTTCCGGACCAGCGCCAGAAATTCGGCATCGGGGGCCTTCGCGACCACGGAATCCTTACTCTCCTCGCGGACGCCGACCCAGCCGTCGCCCCGCCACACCATGTCGGGGCCGAAGATCACACCGTTCCAGTCGTACTCGAACCCCTGCGCGGTGTAGATGCAACCTACCTGGCCGAACCCCGTCGGGTCGGTAGCCCACAGCGAGGACGCGGGGAAGCCCCCCACGCCACGCTCGCCCTTGACGTTCCACGGCCTACGCCAGTCGGCTTGTTCGATCGCGACGTCTTCAATCAACCGTCCGTCCTTAGTCGGGTCGCTCCAGGGCCAGCAGAACCCCGCTGTCATCCGCGCGACGTACCCGGCCTGCTGCTTGCTGTTCAACAGCGCCTCCAGCTCCTGGGGACTCTCCGCGATCCGGACGTCGAAGCGCTCATCACCCGGCCAGGTCATCGGACCACCTTTCGCCAGGCCCAGGAGCCGCAGCACCCACTGTTCGTACGCACGGCTGCCACCGAGCCTGAACTGGCCGTCGAGACTGACATGACGAACAGTCAATCCCCTGGCGGCGGCCGCCGCGTCGATCTCGGCCCGGCTGCCCATCTCGCCGGGGCGTACGACCTGGTGTTCGTCTAGGAGAAAGACGGGAACCCGGGCCACGTCGAGGAGTTCCTCGATCTGCCGCTTGCCACTACGCTTCGACGCCGGGGTGAACCTATTGTTGGACGTCTCCCGGATGCGGTGCGCTTCGTCGCAGATGATCACATCGAGGCTGTTCGGCTCCGTTTGAGCGAACGTGTTGAAGTACTTGAAGAGCGACTGCACCCGGGTACTGCCGCTCCCCGCAGTCTTCCGCAGGGTCGTAGTGAAGGACTTCGACCCGGTGGCGTGTACAGCGCTGTAGCCGCGCCGGAACATTTCGCCGAGCACTGAGAGCGCGATCACGCTCTTGCCGGAACCCGGCCCGCCGCTGACGACGATGACCTCTTTGTGGTCGGACTGCTTGGCCTTCTCCACCGCCCGCAGCACAAGCGAGTACGCGACCTGCTGCTCGTCCAGCAGGATGAACTGCTCACGGTTCTTGATCTCTTCGGCCGCGACAGCCATGAGCGGGCGGCTGGGCGCAACCTTGCTGGCCTGGAGCCGGTCCGCGGCAGCCGCGCCGGAACCCGCCGCCAGCCGGGACTTCAGGAACTCCTGGAAGGCTCCGCGCTCATCACCGGCGAACAGCCGTCCGTACGCGTCCTGTTCGAGGTCGTACAGCGTGTCGATACCGAACCGGGTCGCGTTGTGCAGATAGGCCGCACCTGCCACCGACTCTCCCCGACCGTCGAGAGCAGCGGTGAAGTCGACCAGGTATTCGCAGTAGCGCTGCACCTGCTTGACCGGATGCAGTAGCGCCCGGAACCCCGTCCCGGAGACCGTACACAAGTCCTCCGCGTCGGGTACCGCCTCCGCCTGACTCCACTGCTTGAGTTCAATGACTACGTACGAGTCCGCTCCCGTCTTCGGGTCGACTCCCGCCAATACTGCATCAGCCCGGTAGCTGGCCCACGGGAATCGGTACTCAGCCAGGACTTCCACTGCGTCGAGCCCGGCGTCGAGCAGGTCCTGGGCAAGGACACGAAGACTGTTCTCCCAGGAGCGGTATTCACTTTCACCTACCCGGTGCCCGAAGGCGAACCAGTACTGCTCACTCAAGCGGGCCCCGATGGTTCCGGCCACAGCTTCTTCGGCAAGGGCGCGCGCAGACATGCGCAACAACGTCACGGACTTCCCCAGGGCAGCACGAGGTATCTCGTGCGGGTGGGGACATATCCGTGAAGGGAAGTCCGGCGGGCCGCATCAGGTCGTCAGAACCTTAACCCGCCAGGCCGACAACGAGGTGCAGAAAGATCGCCTTCACGGCAGAAGTCGGTGACCTAACGTCAGAAACGTTCGACCGACCCGGGATCCCGTTCCTCAGGCAGACCCTCGGTGCCGGCCGCAGCTGCGGGAAGGCAGGCACTCGCAGCCTCGGACACGCAGGGGAGCAGCCCCTCGCAGCCAGGGGCCTCGCAACCGGTCACCGGCGGAGCGCCGGGGTGAATTCACGGCGAGAGGGATCTGCGCAAGAGCGCGCAGGTCCTTCAGCCTTCCAGCTTCCCCCGCACCCAGTCCGCGATGTCCGCGTACCGCGCCTCCGCCCCGTATCGCGTCGGGTTGTAGTAACGCGCGCCGTGGACCTCGTCCGGTGCGTACTGCTGTGCGGCCACCGCGCCTTCGACATCGTGCGGGTAGGTGTACCCCTTGCCGTGGCCCAGCTTCGAAGCGCCGCCGTAGTGCGCGTCGCGCAGGTGCGGCGGGACCATCCCCGCCTTTCCCGCCCGGACGTCTGCCAGCGCCGCGCCGATCGCCAGCGTCGCCGTGTTCGACTTCGGTGCCAGCGCCAGCGCGATAGTCACGTGAGAAAGCGTCAGTTGCGCCTCGGGGAAGCCGATCAGCGCGACGGCCTGGGCCGCCGCGACGGCCAGTGGCAGCGCGCCCGGATCGGCCAGGCCGATGTCCTCGCTCGCGGAGATCATCAGCCGACGCGCGATGAACCGGGCGTCCTCCCCCGCTTCGATCATCCGGGCCAGGTAGTGCAGCGCGGCGTCGACGTCCGACCCGCGGATGGACTTGATGAACGCACTGGTCACGTCGTAGTGCTGGTCACCGTCGCGGTCGTACCGTACGGCCGCCTTGTTGACCGCGGACTCCAGCGTCTCCAGGGTGATCGACGCTTCTCCCTTGTCGACCGCCGAGCCCGCGCCCGCCTCCAGTGCGGTGAGCGCGCGGCGCGCGTCTCCCCCGGCCACCCGCAGCAGGTGCTCTTCGGCGTCCGCGTCGAGGGTCACCCGCCCGCCGAGCCCGCGCTCGTCGGTCAGCGCCCGCGCGATCAGCTTCCGCAGGTCGTCCTCGGTCAGCGCCTCAAGGGTCAGCAGGAGCGACCGGGACAGGAGCGGACTGATGATCGAGAAGTACGGGTTCTCCGTGGTCGCCGCGATCAGTGTGATCCAGCGGTTCTCGACGGCCGGCAGGAGGGAGTCCTGCTGCGCTTTGGAGAAGCGGTGGATCTCGTCGAGGAAGAGCACCGTCTCCTGGCCGTGCATCCCGGACGCCCGCTTCGCGCCTTCGACGACGGCGCGGACCTCCTTCACACCCGCGGTGATCGCGGAAAGCTCGACAAAACGACGCCCTGTCGTATGGGAGACCACGTACGCCATCGTCGTCTTCCCGGTGCCCGGCGGCCCCCAGAGGATCACCGACGCGGGGGCGGTGACCTTGTTGGACGGGGACGTGAGGCGGCGCAGCGGGGAGCCCTCGCCGAGCAGGTGCTGCTGGCCGACGACCTCGTCCACGCTGCGTGGGCGCATGCGTACGGCCAGGGGCGCGAGGGTCGGGTCCTTGGCCTGGCGTTCCTCGGCCGCTGCGGTGAAGAGATCGTCGGGGTCCACGTGATCGAGCTTAGACCGGGGGTGGGACAGTCGGGCGGGCCGCTCCTGCCCTGTGCTTCCAGTTGCCGCCGCAGCTCACTACCGGGCACATGTGGGCCACCGGCGCGGCGGTGTGCTTCCGCACCGACCGGGACCCGCAGAGCGGCTGGCTGTACGCCCTGGGCGACCCTGCGCAGGCCGCCGTGCTGATCACTGCGGCGGTGCGGGAGCTGCCGGAGCTCCCCGCCGGTTGCACGATTGCCCGCAGCGCCGTCGAGCACCTCCCCGAGCACCTCCCCGAGCACGTGAAACTGACCGGCTTCGACCCGTGGAACTGGCGGTGGACGACTGCGGTGCCGGGAGACGCTGCGGGCGAGGACCGCGTACGGGAACTCCTGGACCCGGAAGAGCTGAATCGGTTCCTGGCCGAGCACAACCCCGGCCACACGCTCGCGCCCGGTGATCCGCGGGTGAAGCTCTGGGCGGGGGTGCGGGACGACGACGGCACGTTGCTGGCCTGTGCGGCGTCCACGTCGTACTACCCCAATCCGGACGTGCCGCACCTGGCCTCGATCACCACTGCCACCCGCGCCCGGGGGCAAGGTCTGGGAGCGGCGGTGACGGCCTACCTGACGCGCCGGGCGGTGACGGAGGCGGGCGTGTGCACGCTCGGCGTGGGCGCGGCCAACGAGGTCGCCCACCGGCTCTACACCCGGCTGGGTTACCGCGACGACAGCCCGCGCATGAACGCCGCGTTCGTCCGGTAGGACGCCGTGCGCGGGCTTTGTCGCGCGGGGTCTTGCGCACAGGATCTGTTGTCCCGACTTCACTGTGCGGGCTTCCGCACGCCGGCCCGCAGGAAACAATTCGCGTACGGATCACCCGCGCGTCAGGTGGACTTCCTTACCGCACAGCAGTTCTGAACCTCCGTCAGCGCAGCACTCCGGCGCGCTTCGCCGACTCCAGCCACTCCGGGAACTCGATCATCAGGTTGTCGAACAGTCGCTCGTCGGGCATCCCGCGTGGGTCGGTTCCGGCTTCGAAGAACCCGGCGTTGTCGACGGCCCGGTGCCGGGGTGCTTCGAGTTCGTCGAGCCGGTGTAGGAACGCGAAGTCGTCCTTCCCGAACCCGACGAACTGCCAGAAGATCGGCAGCCCGGCGGCCTTGCACAGGACCTTCTCGGCGGCCTTCGGATTGTTGGGCGCGCCGTCGGTCTGGAAGACGACGTACGCCGGATCGGTGGCCCCGCACGCCTTGTAGTGCCTGATGACAGCTTCCATCGCGGCCGTGTAGTTCGTCGTCCCCATGTGGCCGAGCTTCTTGTGCAGTCTGGCGATCCGCCCCTGGTAGTCCTCCAGGGAGATCTCCTGCACCTCGTGCGCGTTGGTGTCGAAGAAGACCACCGGCACAACGCCGTCGTCGTCGAAGTGCGCGGCGGCGGCGAGCACCCGTTCGGCCAGGGCCTGCACGCTGCCGTCCTTGTAGAAGCGCGACATGCTGCCGGACCGGTCGAGGACCAGGTAGACGGCCGCGCGGACACCGGCGAGGCGGTTCTTCTCCAGGCTGACGCCGGCCTTCTTGTACAGGTCGACGAGCCCGGGGGCGCTGGCCTGGACCTTCTCCAGGCTGACGCCGGCACCCCCGGTCCTGGGCGCGGCCTGCGACTGCGGCTGCGGGGGCGCCACAACTGCCTGCGCCTGTGGTTCCTTCTTGCGGCGGAACAGTGAGAACGGCATGTCAGGTCCCTCCCTGTGGCGTGACCGGGCCAGGACCCGACAGTACGCGCCCGCTCCTACTCAGCGCAGGGGTCGGGAGGCCGCTCCACCACACGGGTTCGCAGATCTCTGTCTTACCTCTACCGCCTGCAGCTCCGTCTCACATCTGCTTCCTACCTGTACTCGCTACATCTTCCGGACCAGTTCGTACGTCTGCCGGGCGATCTCGAACTCCTCGTCGGTGGGGATGACCGCCGCGGCGACCCGCGTGCCCTCCGGGGAGATGAACCGGGCGTCGCGTTCGGGTGCGCTGTTGCGGACGGGGTCCACCCGGATCCCCAGCGCGTCGAGGCCGGCGAGCGCGGCGGCCCGTACGAAGGCGTTGTTCTCCCCCACCCCCGCCGTGAAGACGACGGCGTCGAGCCGGCCCAGGACCGCGTAATAGGCACCGATGTATTTGCGCAGCCGGTGCACGTAGACCTCGACGGCCAGGCCGGCTTCGGGTTCTCCGCGCTCGGCGCGGGCGACGACCTCGCGCATGTCGTTCGCGCCGCACAGGCCGAGCATTCCGCTGCGTTTGTTGAGCAGGTCGTCGACCTCGCCGGCGGTCATCCCCGCGGTGCGCTGGAGGTGCAGGACGACGGCCGGGTCCAGGTCGCCGCAGCGGGTGCCCATGACCAGGCCCTCCAGGGGGGTGAGGCCCATGGAGGTCTCGACGCTGACACCGCCGCGCACGGCGGTCGCGCTGGCCCCGTTGCCCAGGTGCAGCACGATGGTGTTGACGTCTTCGAGCGGCCGGTCGAGCAACCGTGCCGCTTCCCGTGAGACGTACGCGTGGGAGGTGCCGTGGAATCCGTAGCGGCGGATCCCGTACTCGTCGGCGGTCTTCCGGTCGATCGCGTAGCGGGCCGCCGCCTCGGGGACCGTCGCGTGGAACGCCGTGTCGAACACGGCTACTTGCGGCAGGTCGGGGCGCAGCGCGCGGGCGACTTCGATGCCGGTGATGTTGGCGGGGTTGTGCAGCGGAGCGAGCGGGATGAGGTCCTTCATCCCGGCGAGCACCTGATCGTCGATCAGCGTCGGCCCGGTGAAACGGGTGCCGCCGTGGACGGCGCGGTGCCCGATCGCGGCGAGCTCAGGGGAGGACAGTCCGTGGCCTTCGGCGTCGAGGTGGTCGGCGACCAGGCGCAGCGCGGCCGCGTGGTCGGGGATGTCGGCCTTGCCGGTGGCCTGGTCGCCGCCGCTGGTGTGTTTGTACGGGGACTCCCCCTCGCCGATGCGTTCCACCAGCCCACCGGCGACCCGTTCACCGGTCACCACATCCAGCAACTGGTACTTCAGCGAAGACGACCCCGCGTTCAGCACCAGTACACGGCTGGCTTCGTTCTCACTCATGGAAGTTCCTCAGCGGTCGCTCGTCGGTCGTGCCCGGAATGCTGTGGTTGAAGATCGTTCCACCGCATTCCGGGCGTGACCGGCGCGGAGAATCGGGAGAGGTGCGGGAGCTCAGTTGTCCTGGGCCTGGATGGCGGTGATGGCGACGGTGTTGACGATGTCCTGCACCAGCGCGCCGCGGGAGAGGTCGTTGACCGGCTTGCGCAGCCCCTGGAGCACGGGCCCGACGGCGATGGCCCCGGCGGAGCGCTGGACGGCCTTGTAGGTGTTGTTACCGGTGTTGAGGTCCGGGAAGATCAGCACGGTCGCGTGTCCCGCCACGACCGAGTCGGGGAGTTTGGTCGCGGCCACTCCCGGATCGACCGCCGCGTCGTACTGGATGGGGCCTTCGACGGGCAGTTCCGGGCGGCGTTCGCGCAGCAGTGCGGTGGCCTGGCGGACCTTGTCGACGTCGGCTCCGCTGCCGGACGCGCCGGTGGAGTACGACAGCAGTGCCACCCGCGGCTCGACGCCGAACTGGGCCGCGGTCGTGGCCGAGGAGGCGGCGATGTCGGCGAGTTGGTCGGCGTCCGGGTCGGGGACGACGGCGCAGTCGCCGTACACGAGCACCTGTTCGGCCAGGCACATGAAGAACACGCTGGAGACCACGGAGGTCCCCGGGACCGTCTTGATGATTTCGAACGCGGGGCGGATGGTCGCGGCGGTGGTGTGCGCGGAGCCGCTCACCATGCCGTCGGCCAGGCCCTGATGGACCATCAGTGTGCCGAAGTAGTTGACGTCGGTGACCCGGTCGCGGGCCTGGGCGAGGGTCATGCCCTTGTGGGCGCGCAGTCCGGCGTACGTCCGGGCGAACTCCTCGCGCAGCGGCGAGGTGACCGGGTCGATGATGTGGGCGGAGCCGAGTTCCAGACCCAGTTCGGTGGTCCTGCGGCGGATCTCCGCCTCGGGGCCGAGCAGGGTGAGTCCGACGACGCCGCGGCGCAGGAGCACTTCGGCGGCGCGCAGGATGCGTTCCTCCGTGCCTTCGGGCAGGACGACGTGGCGGAGGTCGGCGCGGGCCCGTTCGAGGAGTTGGTGTTCGAACATCAGCGGGGTGACACGCGCGGAGCGGGCGATCTCGATGCGCCGGGTCAGGTCGGCCGTGTCGACGTGGCGTTCGAACAGACCGAGGGCTGTGTCGATCTTCCGGGGGCTGTCGGCGGAGAGCCGGCTCTCCAGTGTGTAGAGCCGGGCCGCGGTGCTGATCGACGCGCCCTCGACGGAGACGACGGGCACTCCCGGTGCGAGTTTTCCGGCGAGGTCGAGCACCCCGGCGTCGGGCACCAGGCCGAGGGTGAGCACGACGCCGGCGACGGAGACCTTGCCCGCGGCGTGCGCGGCGAGTGCGCCGACGACCAGGTCGGCGCGGTCCCCGGGGGCGACGACCAGCGACTTCTCGGTGAGGTGGGTGAGGAAGGTGGGCAGTGTCGCGCCGCCGAAGACCAGGTCGCGGACGTCGCGGTCGAGGTCTTCGGGGGTGCCCAGGACCAGCCTGCCGCCCATCTCCTCCATCATCTGCGCGACGGTCGGCGCGGAGAGGGAGGGGTCTTCGGGCAGGACGTACGCGGGGAAGCCCTGGTGTCCGGCGAGCCGGTCTGCGACGGTCCGCACGTCGGCCGGGGCGATCCGGTTGACGACTACCGCTACGACGTCGCAGCCCAGGTCGCGGTAGGCGCGGTAGGCGTTGCGGGCCTCGTCGACGGCGTCCTCGGCGGTGTTGCCGAGGCCGCCGGCGACCGGGAGGACAAGCGCGCCGAACTCGTTGGCGAGCCGGGCGTTGAGGGCGAGTTCGTCGGGGAGTGCGTCCGATTCGAGCGACGCGCCCAGGACCAGGACCGCTTCGCACTGTTTTTCGAGCGTACGGAAGGACTGGACCAGCCGGGTGACGAGTTCCTCCGTACCGTGCCCGGCCTGCACGGCGGCGGCTTCGGCGAGTGTCATCCCGCGCAGGAGCGCGGGGTCGAGGTCGATGCGGTAGCGGCGGCGCAGCAGGTCGAGCAGCGGGTAGTGGCCGCTGGCGTCCCGGACGATGGGCCGGAAGACCCCCACTCGGTCGATCTTGCGGGTGAGCAGTTCCATGACCCCGAGGTCGACGACCTGCCGGCCGTCACCCCGCCCGGTCCCGGTCACGTACACCGTGCGCGCCACGTGTGCTTCTCCGTTCCGCCGAAGCGATCGGCCGCGGGAGAGCGGCCGTACGGGTGATGATGCACCGCCGCACAGGAGCACCGGGCAAGATCGTTGGGAAATCATGGCCAGAATATCCGGTTTGCCCGATAAGGGAGGCATCAGGGGCCTACGGAGAACCAACAGTCCGCTGCGGCTTCCGCGGCCATCCGGGCAGGCCAACCGTCCGTTGTACTGTTCTACCGCGCTGACCTGGGTGCACCGGATCCACCGACGTGTCCGGCCCGGTCCGTTGAGGAGACACATGACCACCGCCGTGGACCACCCCGCCGCGCTGCGCGGCATCGACCCCGCCGTCCTCGACGCGGTCCAGCGCCGGGTGCTGTGGCTGGCCACCCGCATCGTGGACAGCGCCAACCACGACCGCCCCGGCGCCGACGGCATCAAAGTCGGCGGGCATCAGGCCTCCAGCGCCTCGCTGGTCACGGCGATGACCGCGCTGTGGTTCGCGCACCTGGACAACCCCGACAAGGTCAGCGTCAAGCCGCACGCCTCACCGGTGTTCCACGCGATCCAGTACCTCCTGGGCAACCTGGACCGCTCCTACCTGACGACGCTGCGCGCCTTCGGCGGACTCCAGTCGTACCCGTCGCGGACGAAGGACCCGGACCGCGAGTACATCGACTTCTCCACCGGCTCGGTGGGCCTGGGCCCGGCCGCGCCGCTGTTCGCCGCGACGGCCAGGCGCTACGTGGACGCGCACTTCGGTGCGCGCCCCGCCTCCCGGTTCGTCGCGCTGCTCGGTGACGCGGAGCTGGACGAGGGCAACATCTGGGAGGCGATCGCCGACCCGGCCACCCAGGGCCTGGGCAATGTGATGTGGCTGGTGGACTTCAACCGGCAGTCGCTCGACCGGGTGGTTCCTGGCATCAGGATCAACCAGTGGCGCGGACAGTTCGAGGCGGCCGGCTGGCATGTGGTCGAGGTGAAGTACGGCCGCAGGCTGCAGCACGCGTTCACGCTGCCCGGCGGCTTCGAGCTGCGGGCATGGCTGGACGCGATGCCCAACGAGCAGTACCAGTCACTGTTCGGCCTCGCGCCGGGAGACGTCCGTACGCGATTCCTCGAAGGTGCGCACGTCGGCGTAGCCGACGCCGTGGCGTCCCTGTCGGACGCCGAACTGACGTCGCTGGTCACGGACTTGGGCGGGCACGACCTGGCCGCGATGCTGACGGCGTATGAGCAGTGCGACGCGGTCACTGACCGCCCGTCAGTCGTCTTCGCCTACACGGTCAAGGGCTGGGGCCTGCCCACCGCGGGCAACCCGCGCAACCACTCAGCCTTGCTGACGGCCGATCAGATCGATGAATTCCGTACGGTGACGGGCTTGTCCGGCGCGACTGAATGGGACCGCTTCGACCCGGCTTCCCCCGAGGGCGTCCTCGCCGGGCAGCGGCGTGAACTCCTGGCACGCAGGCCGGTTCCGGGCCCGCTGGGGGTCGCCGTGCCGACCACGACGGAGCAGCGCGTCCACAAGCCGATGTCGACGCAGGAGGCGTTCGGGCGGGTGCTCGTGGACCTGTCACGCGACCCCGCGGTGGCCCCGTACCTCGTCACGACCGCGCCGGACGTGGCGACATCGACCAACCTCGCCGGATTCATCAACCGCACCGGGGTGTTCGCACCCGAGAAGCGCCGCGCGTGGTCCCCCGACGGGGCGCTGAAGTGGGTGGAGAGCCCCGGAGGCCAGCACATCGAGCTGGGCATCTCCGAGATGAACCTGTTCCTGCTGCTGGGTCAGCTGGGCCTGGCCGGGGACCTGTCCGGGCAGCCGCTGATCCCGATCGGCACGGTGTACGACCCGTTCGTGTGCCGCGGCCTCGACGCGTTCATCCACGCGGTCTACTCCGGGTCGCGTTTCATCATCGCGGGCACGCCGTCCGGCGTGACGCTCGCGCCCGAGGGCGGGGCGCACCAGTCGACCATCACCGCGTCGATCGGGCTGGAACTCCCGAACACGACGTACCTGGAACCCGCGTACGCGACCGCCCTCGACTGGCTGCTGTGTGACGCGGTGGGCCGGATCGCGTCCGGCCCCGACGCGGGCGCCGACCCCGACAACGGCGCGTACTACTTCCGCCTGACGACCCGTCCGATCGACCAGGCCCCGTTCGAGGCGGCGCGGGCCCGGCTGGGTGACGCGGTGCTCCGCCGTCAGGTGCTGGCCGGTGCGTACCGACTGTCCGAGGCCACCGGCCTGACGGACGCGCCCGTCGTCCACCTCGCCACCTGCGGCGCGATGCTGCCCGAAACCCTGGCCGCCGCCGAGGAGTTGCGCGCCGAGGGCATCGCCGCGCACGTGGTCGACCTGACCAGCGCCGACCGGCTGTACTCGGCATGGCGGCGCACGCTGCGTCAGGGCGTGCGGACTGCGACGACACCGTCGGTCCCCGGCGCGCTGCGCGCCGCGTTCCCCGACCGCGCGCCGATCGTCACCGTGCACGACGCGTCGTCGCACGCGCTGGCGTGGCTGGGTTCGGCGCTCGGCGTGCCGTGCGTTCCCCTGGGGGTGGACTCGTTCGGGCAGACCGGGACCATCCAGGACCTGTACGGGGCGCACGACCTGCTGCCGGGGTCGATCGTGAACGGGGCGCTGGCGGCGCTGTCACTGTAGGGCGCGTCAGCCGGGATCATGCGCGAAGCCGGATGCCGGAGGTCGGCGTTGCGGCGGTGGTGATCCGGTGACGGATGATCGCGACCGTCGGGATCATCCGTCACTGGATCAGGACGTCGGTGCGGCCAGGGCCCGCACATGGTCGCTGGACGGTGCGCAGGCCGGCCTTCCCGTGCGATTGCGACGGCCCCGCCTCCCTCCGCTACGCCACCGAGTCGACCACGGCCCGCGCCGAGACCCGGGCGCGGATCCACTGCGCGACCTCTTCGTGCTCCGGGTGCACCTGGTAGCCGTCAAGGCCCGCGACGTCCCCGTGCGTGGTCGTCAGGCGCAGGTGGAACCGCGCGTCGCCGGCACCCTCCGCGCCCAGGTCCTTGTCCAGCGCGGCGTCGAGGCTGAGGATCTGCGGCACTTTGCCGACCAGCGACTCCAGAAGTTCCTTGGCCTTGGGCGCGTCCGCGGGCTCGGCGAAGCGGAACAGGACGGTATGGGTGAGCACTTTGTGGACCTCCTGGAACTGGTGCAAACGATAAAACCGCAGCGTACCCGGGCCGCCGGGATCAACCAGTGGAAGATCCCGCCAACAAATAGTTGAACTCTCAATGATTGATTGCTACGTTTACTGCGAGCTCAACTACCCGTACACCACCACACTTGAGGATGTCCGCATGACCACTCAGACCGCAACGCCGCCCGGGTACCTCACCGGCACCTGGAACATCGACTCGGTCCACTCCGACATCGCCTACTCCGTGCGTCACCTCGGCATCGGCAAATCCCGCGGACGCTTCGACGGCTTCGACGGCGCGATCACCACAGCCGAGAACCCCCTCGAGTCGACGGTCACCGCGACCATCCGGACCGCATCGCTGAACTCGGGCAACGAGATGCGCGACGGGCACGTCCGCGGCGCTGACTTCCTTGACGTCGAGGCCCACCCGACGATGAGCTTCACCTCGACCGGGATCCGCGCCGAGTCGGAGTCCGTGTTCCAGGTCGACGGCGAGCTGACACTGCGCGGCATCACCAAGCCCGCCACCCTGGAGCTGGAGATCAACGGCTTCGGCCAGGGCATGGACGGCAAGCCGCTCGCGGGCTTCTCGGCCAGCACGACGATCAACCGCAGCGACTTCGAAATCACCGGCGGCCCGGCCGGCGCGGCGATCGGCGAGAAGATCACGATCACCCTGGAGATCGAGGCGCAGCAGGCCTGAGGCCTGTTCACTTCTTCTTGATCAGCTGCCCTCTGCTTGCGCGCGACGCAAGCAGAGGGCAGCTGTCGTACGGGGTTGCTACGCGTCGGTTTGGGGTGGGGACAACCCCCGCGCGGGCGGGGACCACGTCGACCAGGCCCTGGTCCTGACCGGCACCCAGGGACAACCCCCGCGCGGGCGGGGACCACGGGACCGGACTGGTCCAGGTGGACGGAGAGCAGGGACAACCCCCGCGCGGGCGGGGACCACCCGACGGGCCTGACGGGTGGTCCGGCCCGCTCAGGACAACCCCCGCGCGGGCGGGGACCACCTTGTCCGCCTCGGTCTGGTACTTGTCGGCCCGGGACAACCCCCGCGCGGGCGGGGACCACGAGGCGTGGGTCTCGATGGCCTTGTCCCAGTGGGGACAACCCCCGCGCGGGCGGGGACCACCTGACTCACTGACACTCGCAGATACCAGGACTAGGACAACCCCCGCGCGGGCGGGGACCACCAGGTCGGCGTACGCCTTCTTCAGCTTGGCGAGGGACAACCCCCGCGCGGGCGGGGACCACTCGCCGCCGATGTTCACCGGCACACGGACGGGGGGACAACCCCCGCGCGGGCGGGGACCACCGTAGGATGCTGCGCACGCTGGTGCAGGTGGTGGGACAACCCCCGCGCGGGCGGGGACCACGAACGGCACGGGCACCTCGTGAACCGTGCGGGAGGACAACCCCCGCGCGGGCGGGGACCACCTGGCGATCTGGAACGGGGCGTCGCCCTTTCGCGGACAACCCCCGCGCGGGCGGGGACCACGTGAGAGGACTCCTATGGCCCCCCAGATCCTGGGGACAACCCCCGCGCGGGCGGGGACCACCCGAAGTCGCTCTCGGCCGCCTGTAGGCGTTCGGGACAACCCCCGCGCGGGCGGGGACCACCATTGGGCTCGCCGGGCGTACTAGGAGACGGCAGGACAACCCCCGCGCGGGCGGGGACCACACTTCCTGACCTGCGCCCCCTCCAGCCGGTTGCCTCGTTTACATTCACCGACTACACGGTTGGAGAAGGCTGCGTCAACTCTCCACTCGGCAGAACAGAACCTGATCCACCATCAACAATCCGGCGTAGCAACACCCGACGGACGATAACACCGGTACTCACCATCGACGGATCTACGCCGGTTCCGCCACCCGTTGTCGGCGGTCACTGATAGACATGGGGCCGTGACCGAACCGAAAGCCGCCACGCCCTTCTCCCCCGCCGCCGAAGCGGTCTGGGCGAAGACCGGGAAGTTCAGCCGTGATCCGCGCATCCCCGATCACGCGTGGCACCCACTGCCCGCACACATGGCCGATTCGGTGGTCACCGCCGGCTGGGTGTGGGACACAATGCTCACGCCCGCAGCCCGCGAGCTGCTGTCGTCCGGCCTCTCCGGCGGTCCTGCGGAAGGCCGCAAGCGCTACTGCTGGCTCGCGGCCTTGCATGACCTCGGCAAATGCTCTATTTCCTTTGCCACCAAGAGTTTTCCGCATCTGGGGCCGATCCGGCGTGCTGGGCTTCCACTCCCCTCCGTGCCTGTAACTGCCCGCCCCCACGGGCACATCTCCGGCCAAGCGCTGTTGCGGTCACTTCAGGATGACGGCTGGAGTACGGATGCAGCGCTGTGGCCCGCAATGGTGGTGGGTGGTCACCACGGCGTGTTCCCCGCAGCCGAGGCATTCGCGGACCCCCATGGGATCGGGGAAGCCGACTGGGAATCCGTACGCCGTGAACTGTTTTTGACGTTCACCCGACTGACGGGTGCCGAACCGGACCGCTGGCGCTCAGTTGCCACGCCTTCGCTGCCCGCACAATCCGCGCTCGCCGGGGCGGTCACCCTTGCTGACTGGCTGGCGAGTAACGAGACCGCCTTTCCGTTTACCCATGGAATGCCCGCCGGCTATCCGACTCCCGTCCCGCTGCCGGAACTCACCCGATGGAAGGGAGGCTGGCTCCCGGATCCCGCTTCCGAATCCGCAGGCGTGACTGAGCACTTCCGTAAGCGTTTTTTCAGCAACCACCCGGGCAGAAGTCCCCGGCCCGTCCAACGAGTCGCGTTCGAAATCGCACAACACACCACTGGTCCCGGGCTGATGCTCATTGAGGCACCCATGGGTGAAGGGAAAACCGAGGCAGCGCTCGCCGTCGCCGAGGTTCTCGCCGCCAAGACCGGTGCGCACGGTCTGTTCATCGGGCTGCCGACCCAGGCGACCTCAAATCAGATGTTCGAGCGGGTGGTGAAGTGGCTCGACGGACAGCAGGGGAAGACGAACGTGGCGCTGGCCCACGGGAAAGCCGTACGACAGCCCGTTTTCCGGCAGCTTCTGGCCGGCGGTGTCGGAATCGACGAATGTGACGGCGGAACGGCCGCATCGAGCTGGCTGACGGTGCGTCATCGTCAGCTGCTGTCCCCTGTTGTCGTCGGGACGGTCGACCAATTGCTCTATGCGGGCGTTTCCATCCGGTTCGTTTCGCTGCGACATCTGGGCCTGATCGGCAAGGTCGTCGTTATCGACGAAGTTCACGCGTACGACGCCTACATGTCCACAATCCTGAACAGCGCGCTGGCCTGGCTCGGTGCGGCGCGAGTGCCGGTCATCCTGCTCTCGGCCACTCTGCCCGCGCAGGCCCGCGAAGAGCTGATGTCGGCGTACGCCGGAAATCGGGTCACCGTGACCACCGCAGGCTACCCGCTGGTCAGTTGGATTGACGCACCACAACAGCGCACCGAACCTGAGCTGGCTCCCTACGACTGGGATGACGACTGGAAGCCCTGGGTGAAGCCAACGGAAATCGCAACTCCAGCCGCCAGTACCGCCATTGCGGAACCTTCTTCCGCTACGCCCGATGAAAAGCCGTCGGCCGGAGTTGAGTGGATTTCCGAAGACGACAGCTCCGACCTGATCGGCCGCATCGTTGAAATGGCTGCCTCAGGTGCGCGGGTTCTGGTGATCCGGAACACCGTAGGGAAAGTTCAGGAAACCGCGAAGAGGCTTGCCTGCGCCGGCGGGTCAGGGCACAACATCCTCGGAGTCCGGCAGTTCCACGCGCGGTTCACCGATGCGGATCGCCGGAGCGGCGACCAGTGGCTGGTTGAGAACTTCGGGTCTCAGCAGCAGAACAGGCCGGGATATATCACCGTTGGTTCACAAGTGCTGGAACAGTCCCTGGATATCGATTTCGATGTTCTGGTCACCGATCTCGCCCCCGTGGACCTCCTGCTCCAGCGTCTCGGCCGGGTTCACCGGCATCAACGCGACGACCGTGCTCCAGGGTTCGACAAGAACCCCCTGATGCTGATCGCCGGGTTCACCGAGCGGTCCGGGCAACCCCCAGGGTTGCCTGTCGGCTCGGAGTGGATATACGGAACGCATCTGCTGTGGCGCACTTTTCTCGCGTTGCGGGGCCGTACGGAGATCCGGCTTCCCGGCGATATCGCGGAATTGGTGCAACTCGTTTACGGTGATGCCCTGTTGGGCCCGGCGGACTGGCAGTCCGCCTTGACCGGCGCCCGGCGCGCTTCCGATGTACGAATCGCCAAGAAGGCGCGCTCCGCAGGCGGGATCATCCTGCCCGGCCCCACCTCGGTCGACCATCTCGGCGCGCTCCACCGGAACGGCAGGAACGGTGTGGACGAGGACGATCCGACCGTCCAGTCCCACGTACGGGACGGCGAACCGACCGTCGAGGTCGTCCTCTTGCGACGGACGGCGGATCCTGACGTGGTGCGGACGGTCTCCGGTCCGGAGAACGAGCGTCGGACGGTGACACTTTCTGAGGTGCCGGACGACGAGCTCGCCGAGGTGATCCTGGATCAGTCGGTACGGCTGCCGGTGGGGGCTTCGGCGGCTTACCGGGAAGTGGAGCTCCGGCCTTCAGCCTGGAGGGACTGTCCTGCGCTGACCAAAGCGCGAGCGTTTCTCCTGCCAGACGAGGACGGTCGCGCACACCTGGGCGACAAGGGGTACACCTATGACCCGGGAACTGGGCTGAAGTCCCACTCGTGATCGCCGCACGTTTGAGCGATCTTCGCCCGCCGGAGACAACCTCAAGCGCACTGGGATTCCTGGGTCCGTACTACTCGACAGTCGCACATTGTACTCATAATCTCACTATCCATCAGGCGTCGTCCCCGACCGCCACTGCGGGGGTGCTCCGCGCACAGGGATCCATGGACCGCTCGTCCCGGCCCGCGCCGGGGTTCTCTGTACGCCTGATCACTGCCGACTGATTCCGCGATCAAGGGGACATCATGGCAAGGAACCAATCGAGCATTCCACTCATCGAGAGCCAAATCCGACTCGGAGGCGGGATTCTCATCAGCATCAAAATCACTACGCAGGGGCTGCTCGTGCTGACCTCATTCGTAGCGGCGCTGGCGGTCTCCTTGTTGGCCCTTCCGCGCTGACACAGCTCCAACCGACGGGGCGCAGCGTCGCCACTACGCGTCCTGTCGGCCCACACATCAGAAGTCAGGAGCCGTTCGGTGTCCGACGTGTACCGCGTACCGCACTTCGATCTGGTGGATTCCCCCTGGCTGCCCGCCATCGGCGTTGACGGACGCGCCTACGAACTTTCGATCCGTCAGATCCTCGTCGACGCACACACCATCCGCGATCTGACTCCCGACGTGCCGACGCAGTACCCGCCCTTACTACGACTGCTCCTCGCACTGCTTCACTCGGCCCTCGGCAAAAGCCGCGAACGTGGGCCTGCCGACCTCAAAGAGTGGAACGAGCTGTGGAATTACGGCCCCGGCGGGCACAACGCAGGCCGCGGTTTCCCGACGAAGCGCATATCCGGCTACCTCGACGAGTGGCAGCACAAGTTCAACCTGTTCGGCCGTGACGCTCTGTTTCAGGTTCCGGGTCTCCAGGCGCTGAGCAGCGAGACAAAAAGCGCCGCACTGCTCATCCCGTCCTTGGCCACCGGCAACAATGTGCCGTTGTTCTCAGCACGGCGCGACTCCGGACCCCCTCCGCTCGGCGCTGCTGAAGCGGCCCGCTGGCTGTTGCACACACAGGCTTATGACACCGCCACGATCAAGACCGGTGCGGTCGGTGACGGAAGGGCCAAAGCCGGTAAAACCACCGGGAATCCGACCGGGCCGCTCGGCCAGCTCGGCTTCGTCTCCCCGGTCGGTCCCACCCTCTGGCACACTCTGATGCTCAATCTCCTGGTGCTCGACGGCACCCGGACGAGCAGCGACGACCTGCCGGTCTGGGAACGTGACAAACCGCTGACAGCAGAGTGGGACACCGTTCCCCGCCCCGCCGGTCTTCTGGAGCTGTACACCTGGCCCGCCCGGAGGATCGCGCTGCGACCCGTCTGGGACGGTCAGGAATGGCGGGTTCCGGCCGTCGTGCTCACAGCTGGGGACCGCCTCGACATACCGGCGTTGTACGGGCTGGAGCCGCACACCGCCTGGCAGTTGAGCGCGAATCTGTCGAAGAAACACGGCCGGGACACTTATTGGCCGGTTCAGCACCGGGCGGAACGGCAATTGTGGCGCGGGCTGCAATCGACGCTCGCGCTTGCCGAAAAGACCGGCCAGTCGGGCCGTCGGCCCCAAGTGCTGCAGCAACTGGCGGAACCCTCCGTCAAGCAAGCAGTATCGGCGGTTCCCGTGCGGCTGCGGGCGGTCGGCATGTTCTACGGAACACAGAGCGCGGTCTTCGATGATGCGTACACCGACGAAATCCCGTTGCCGCTAGCTGTACTGGAAACTGTGGACCAGGCATGGCACGGCGTCGTACTCAACGCGGTGAAGTCCACCGAGTCGGCTGTGTATCTGCTGACCGACCTCGTCGCCGATCTGTCGCGAGCCGCCGGCGACCGGGAATCCTCGACCATCGACGCCGCGCGCGCACAGGCCCGGACATCTTTCTACGCCGCCCTCGACGGCTCGTTCCGGGAATGGCTCACCGTCGTCGACACGATGTCGTCAACGGGCACCGCACCGACGGACGGCGCTCTCGCCCGGTGGGTCCATCAAGTGCGGGACAGCATCAGCCCGTTGGCGGATACCGCCTTTGCCCAGGCACCCCCGGATGCAGTCCGTGGGCGTCTCGCCGAAGTCGGCGGGAAGAAGATCCTGCTCTCTTCCGCCGTCGCACTCACGATCTTTCACCGGCGACTGAACAAACTTCTCGGGCCGTCCAATGAACCAGGAGGTTCACCGCGTATGTCCGGCCTGTTGGCCGCCACCCACGGTGGTTGGCATGTTCAGCTGTCCCTGTTGCTCACCCGGGTCGCGGAAAGTTCCGCGTCGGCCGCTGCCTGCCGAAAGGGGCTGGGAAAAGCGCCCCTTGAAGTAAAGGATATGTGGCCACTCGTCTTTCCGGTCACGGAGAAACTTGCCGACAACGACGCCTGGAGAACCCGCGCGGACCACGCGGTCCATCACGCGACCTCGCTTTTCGCCCACCACCTCCAGGGTTTCCGGTCCGACCTGTCACCCCATCAGGAACGTGGCCCTTCATTCGGGACTGCCATGCGGAAACTGGCCGAAGCGCGCGATCCGAACCCGGTTCCGAAAGACGGCCCGACAACACGGAAGTTCCTGAATGCCGTGACCGCCGACGAACCCGGCGAACTGACCGGCCATCTGCGCGGTGCCGTAATGCTGATGCGCGCAGAAGGTATCCGCCTTGACTACATCCAGCTGGCCGATGCACTCGCTGCCTGGCCCGATTCCGCACTGCGCCAGAAGATCCGCAGCACCTGGGGCGCCGATTTCTATCGCGCGCCGAAAGTTACCCGTACTCCCCCGGAATCACCCGGGGAGTCCACACCGGCCGTTCCTGCGCCGGTCCAGCCTGATGGCGGGGACGATTCCGCCTCGACTCTCTACTGACACCACCGACCGGGGGCCGGACATGCCGTTCGTCGATATCCACGTAATCCAGAACGTACCGCCGTCCAACATCAACAGGGATGAGTCCGGGAGCCCGAAAACCGCCCGGTACGGCGGGGTTCCGCGCGCCAGGGTGTCGTCCCAGGCGTGGAAGCGGGCCGTACGGAATTCCTTCAAGGAATCGCCGGACCTCGCCGGGGAGGCCGGAACGCGCACAAAACGGCTCCCCCAGGTCATCGCCGACCGCGTGGCTGAAGCCGAGCCGTCGCTGGCGGACCGTGCGGACGCGATCGGTCTCGCGGCAGCCGCATCGATGTTCAAAGTGAAGGCAGCCAAACCCAAAAAGGGCGAAGCGGCCCGGCCGGTGACGGAGTATCTGCTGTTCCTGGGTGAGCAGCAGATCGACCGGGTGGTCGGCAGGCTTGTCGGTGAGGCTGACGCACTGGCCGGAGCCGACAACGACACAATCACCGCTATCGTCGCCAACCTCAAACTCGCCGAACTCGGCATCACCGGCCACCCCGGCGCCGTCGCACTGTTCGGACGGATGGTCGCCGACGATCCGCACACCAACGTGGACGCAGCCTGCCAGGTCGCGCACGCGCTCTCGACCCACAAGGTGGAGCTGGAATTCGACTATTTCACCGCCGTGGACGATGAACCGGACGGGGACAGCGGGTCCAGCGCCAGAATGATCGGCTCGGTCGAGTTCAATTCTGCGACGCTGTACCGCTACGCCACGGTCGATCTGACCGAACTGCTGCACAACCTCGACGGTGAAGTCGAGCGTGCCGTTGAGATCCTCGGAGGATTTCTCCGGGCATTCGCCCTGTCGATGCCGACCGGCAAGCAGAACACCTTCGCCAACCGCACCCGTCCCGACTTCATCCAGATCCAAGTGCGTACGGATCAACCGGTGAACCTGGTCGGTGCGTTCGAAAGGCCTGTACAGGCGGACGTCGGGGGGCTCGTTGCCGCGTCGGTGGTGGAACTCCTTCGCTATGGAAACGAGCAGGACAACACTTTCGACGACGCCCCGGCCGAATCGGTGCTGGTGTGCCCCGCACGGCTGACGGAGCAGCTAAAAGCCGATCTGAAGGGCACCGAGTCGCAGGTGCGGCCCGTCAAGTTCCCGGAAGCGATCGAGCGTACGGTAGCCGCGGCCCGGCGGCTGTTCCCCGTGCCCGTGGCGGAATCGTGAGTGTCCTCGTCCTCCGCCTTGCCGCTCCCCTACAGTCCTGGGGCGTCTCGGAACGCAATATGACCCGCGACACGGCACTGGTCCCCACCAAGTCGGGTGTCGTCGGATTGCTCGCCGCCGCACTGGGCCGACCGCGTGGAAGTGACCTCGCGGACCTGTTCAGCCTTCGTTTCGGCGTACGGAGTGACCAGCCCGGGGAGCCGCTGACCGACTATCACACTGTCAGTGGGGCCTCCCAGACCGACCCGCTCGGGAAGTGGACCGGCCGGCTGCCGACGGCATCCGGGAACCGGCTTTCTGTAACCGACTCGACCAAAGTGACGCGTCGGCACTACCTGCAGGATGCCGTGTTCATCGCGGCATTCGAAGGACCCGCGGAGTCCGTAGACGCGTGTGCGTCGGCCGTACGCCGTCCACGTTTTCCGCTGTATCTCGGGCGTCGGTCCTGCCCGCCGGCCGGGCGGGTGCTCGTCGGGGTCGAGCACGACCAGGATCTTGAGCAAGTCCTGCATGACGTGCCGTGGCGCGGGTCGGCCAAAGAAAGTGCGGGCCGGACGGCCCCGGTTTCCCTGGCCATCCAGATCGAGGACCCGGCCGGGCTCGACTCCGTCGCCGACATCGTGCTGCCCTCACCACCGTGGGAACGCCGGTTCGCCACACGGTCGATCAGACATCTGACGGTCTCGCCGACACCGCACGATCCGCTCAGCCTGCTTGCCGAATTCAACCGGAACGGTGCCTGATGACCTACCTGACCCGGGCGTTCCTGAACCCCCGTCGAGGCGGTGCACAGAAACTGCTCAGCAGCCCGCAGGCCATGCACGCGTGTGTCCTCGCCGGTTTCCCGGAGCAGCCGATCGTACACAGCCCCGACGCTCGGGTGCTGTGGCGGCTGGACGCGGACAACCCGCACCGCCCCGCACTGTTGCTGATGTCGCCGCAGAAACCCGACCTGACGCATGTCATCGAGGCGGCCGGCTGGCCTGCTGCGGACCTGCCGCAGTGGGAGGCGAAGCCGTACGGGCCGCTCCTCGGTCAGCTGAAACCCGGCCTCACGTTCGCGTTCCGGCTGACGGCCAATCCGGTGCACTACCGGCGCGGGCAGGACGACAAGCGTCGCGGGAAACGATTCGAGCACGTGACGGCGGCGCAGCAGACGGGCTGGCTACTTGAGCAGTCAGAGCGGGCGGGGTTCCGGATCCTGCCCTCGTCGGCTCCGGGTCCGGATGGGGATGTTCCGCTTCAGTTGCATTTGCGGGAGCGCGCGAAAGTCCGGTTCAACAAAGCCAAGGACACCAGGGTCACGATGGCCCGGGTGACGTACGAAGGCGCGCTGGAGGTCACGGATGCCGAAGCGCTGCGCAGAACGCTGATGAACGGGCTGGGCCCGGCACGGGCGTACGGGTGCGGGTTGATGACGCTGGCCAGGTTGGAGTGATCGTTTGCGGCCTGAAATTCGGTCAATAAACGGCAGAGGCGCTAGCGCGGCGCAGGTCAGGAAGTGTGGTCTCCGCCTACGCGGAGGTATTCCGGAATTCACTCTGGTTCAAGTCCGGGGCGGGGCGTGGTCTCCGCCTACGCGGAGGTATTCCGGCCATCACGTCGCGGATGGTGTCGTAGCCGCCGTGCTCCCCGCCCACGCAGGGTGCGCCGACACAGATGGCCCCCGACCTCACACGAGGTCGGGGGCCGTCCGTTCAACTACCTGTCAGTTCTTGTCTTCCGCCGTCTTCGGCTTCGCGTCCACGCCCGCCTCGCGGCGCTGCGCCGGGGTGATCGGCGTCGGTGCGCTGGTCAGCGGGTCGCTGCCGCTTGCCATCTTCGGGAAAGCGATCACATCGCGGATGGTGTCGTAACCACCAAGAAGCGTCACCAGGCGGTCGAGACCCAGCGCGATGCCGCCGTGCGGCGGCGGGCCGAAAGCGAAGGCGTCCAGCAGGAAACCGAACTGCGACTCCGCTTCCTCTTCGGAGAGGCCGATCGCGTCGAACGCCCGCTTCTGGACGTCCTGGCGGTGGATACGGATCGAGCCGCCGCCGATCTCGGATCCGTTGAGCACCAGGTCGTAGGCGTTCGACAGGGCCTCGCCCGGGTTCTTGTCGAACGTGTCGGTCCACTCGGCGGTCGGCGCGGTGAAGGGGTGGTGGATAGCATGCCACCCGGTCTGGTTCCCCTTGTCGTCCTCGATGGGCTCGAACATCGGGAACTGGTCGACCCAGAGGAAGTTCCACTTGCTCTCGTCGATGAGGTCGCAGCGCTTGGCGATCTCCTGACGGGCCGCGCCGAGCAGTTCGAGCGAAGCCGTACGACGACCGGCCGCGAAGAAGATCGCGTCGCCGCGGGAAGCTCCCGAGGCCTCGACCAGGCCGGCCAGGTGTGCCTCCGACAGGTTCTTCGCGACGGGGCCGCGCAGCTCGCCGGTCTCGGCGTCGATCAGGACGTATGCCAGGCCGCGCGCGCCGCGCGACTTCGCCCAGTCCTGCCAACCGTCAAGCTGCTTACGTGCCTGCGCGGCGCCGCCCGGCATGACGACCGCACCCACGTACTCAGCCTGGAAGACTCGGAATTCCGTGCCCTCGAAGTACGCGGTGAGATCCTTCAGCTCGACCTCGAAGCGGGTGTCCGGCTTGTCCGAGCCGTACCGCGCCATCGCCTCGGCGTAGGGCATCCGCGGCAGCGGCAGCGGGATCTCGTAGCCGTGGACTTCCTGCCAGACCCGGGCGACGACCTTCTCGCCGAGCGCCATGATGTCGTCCTGGTCGACGAACGAGGCTTCGATGTCGAGCTGGGTGAACTCCGGCTGGCGGTCCGCGCGGAAGTCCTCGTCACGGAAGCAGCGGGCGATCTGGTAGTAGCGCTCCATGCCGCCGACCATGAGCAATTGCTTGAACAGCTGGGGCGACTGCGGCAGGGCGTACCAGCTGCCCGGCTGCAGCCGGACGGGGACCAGGAAGTCGCGGGCGCCTTCCGGCGTGGACCGGGTCAGGTACGGCGTCTCGATGTCCAGGAACCGCTCCTGCGCCATGACCTCGCGGATGATCCGCGTCGTCTCGGCACGCAGCTTCATCGCGCGGGCCATCGGCGCGCGGCGCAGGTCGAGGTAGCGGTAGCGCAGGCGCACCTCCTCGTTCACCGAACCGGGGGTGTACTCCTCGATCGGGAACGGCAGCGGCGCGGCCTCGCTGAGCACCTCGAAGTCGTCGACGACGATCTCGATGTCACCGGTGGGCAGGTCCGGGTTGGCGTTGCCCCCGGGGCGGACGCCGACCTTCCCGGTGACCTTGACGCAGTACTCCGAGCGCAGGCCGTGCACCGAGTCCAGGTCGCGGAAGACGACCTGGGCGCTGCCCGAGGCGTCCCGCAGGTCCACGAACGCCACGCCGCCGTGATCGCGGCGCCGGGCCACCCAGCCGGCCAGCGTCACAGTGGTCCCGGCGTCGCTTGCGCGAAGCGTGCCGGCTTCATGGGTGCGGATCACTACAGGGCTCCTAGGGGTGCGGGAAATTGCGTTCAGAATACGGGCTGAAGCAGGTTGAAGCGGGCCGGAACGGGCCGGTTCCGGCCCGTTCCAGTGGTCCCGTACGGCGTCAGCCTCCGAGGACTTCGAGGCGGCCGCGCAGCTCGGCGACCACCTGGTCCAGCGGGACCGACTGCTGGTCGCCGGAGGAGAGGTCCTTGAGCTGGGCAACGCCTTCGGCGATGTCGCGTTCGCCGACGATGACGGCGTAGCGCGCGCCGGACTGCGACGCGGCCTTCATCGAGCCCTTGAGGCCCTTGCCGCCGAAGGCCATGTCGGCGGGGATGTCGGCGACCCGCAGTTCGTTGACGATTTTGAATACCGTACGGCGCGCCGCTTCACCCATGGGGACTCCGTACACGTCGACGTCGACACCGGCGTTGTCGGTGAGGCCTTCCCGCTCCATGGCGAGCATGGTCCGGGTGACGCCGAGCGCCCAGCCGACGGAAGGCAGGTCGGGGCCGCCGAGGTCCTGCGACAGACCGTCGTACCGGCCGCCGCCGCCGATGGCGGACTGCGAGCCGAGTCGGTTGTGCACGAACTCGAAGGTCGTGCGGTTGTAGTAGTCCAGGCCGCGGACGAGCTTCGGGTCGTCCACGTAGTCGATCTTCAGCTCGTCGAGCATCGACTTCACGAAGGCGTGGTACGTCTCGCACGCCGCGCACAGGTTGTCGATGATCAGCGGCGCGTCGGTGAGCTGCGCCTGCACCGCCTCGCGCTTGTCGTCGAGGATCCGCAGCGGGTTGATGTCGATGCGGGCCCGGGTCGCCTCGTCGAGGTCGAGGCCGCGCAGGAACGCGACGAGCTTGTCCCGGTAGACCGGACGGCACTCGCGGCAGCCGAGCGAGTTGAGCAGCAGGGTGAAGTCGGTGAGGCCCAGCTTCTGGAAGCACTCGACGGCGAGCGCGATCATCTCGACGTCGACCAGCGGGTCGTCGCTGCCGATCGCCTCGGCGCCGACCTGGGTGAACTGCCGTGTACGGCCCTCCTGGGGGCGTTCGTAGCGGAAGTACGGGCCGAAGTACCACAGCTTCACCGGCAGCCGGCCGGCCTGCAGGTTGTGCTGGAGCACGGCGCGGACGACGGCCGCGGTGCCCTCGGGGCGCAGCGTCAGCGAACGGTCGCCGCGGTCGGTGAAGGTGTACATCTCCTTGGAGACCACGTCGGTGGACTCACCGACGCCGCGTTTGAACAGCGCGGTGTCCTCGAAGACGGGCGTCTCGATGTAGGAGTAGCCGGCGTCGCGCAGTTCGAGGCCGAACTGGAGGCGGATGCGGTTGAAGAGTTCCGACTGCGGCGGCAGCAGGTCGGGGGTGCCCTTGGGGGAGCTGAACGTACTCATTTTTAAGACTTCACATTCCTCGGTGCGGCCCTGCGCCCGGCACCAGCTCTTGGAGGTACGGGTTGGTGGCGCGTTCGCGGCCGATCGTCGTCTGGGGGCCGTGCCCGGACAGGACCACGGTCTCGTCCGGGAGCGGGAGGACCACCCTGGCGAGCGACCGCCGCATCTGCGCGTAGTCGCCGCCGGGGAGGTCGGTGCGTCCGATGGAGCCGGCGAAGAGCAGGTCACCGCTGTAGAGGATGGGCGGGATGTCGCCCTGCGCGGTGTCCGTGCCGAAGGTCACCGACCCCCGTGTATGGCCGGGCGCATGGCGCACGGTGAATTCCAGGCCCGCGAGCGAGAGGTGCGCGCCGTCGCTGAGTTCCCGTACGTCGTCGGGTTCCTGGAACGTCATGCCGCCGAACACCTGCTGCTTCATGGCCGCGGAGATGCCCTTCCCCGGGTCGGCGAGGAGCTCGCGGTCGTCGGGGTGGATCCAGGCGGGGACCTTGTAGTCCGCGCAGACCGGCACGACGGACCACATGTGGTCGAGGTGGCCGTGGGTGAGCAGGACGGCGACGGGCCGCAGGCGGTTCTTGCGGACGATCTCCTGGACGCCTTCGAAGGCGTTCTGGCCCGGGTCGACGATGATGCAGTCCTCGCCCTCGGCGGGGGCGACGACGTAGCAGTTGGTCTGGAAGGAGCCCGCGGGGAAACCGGCGACGATCACTTCTCTGCCTCACTGCCGCGTAGGGGGAAAAGTCCGCCGGACTACGGCGGACGTGGGAAACCTGACACGAGCCTACCGGCGCGCGGGCGGGTGATGCGAACCGGTTAGCAGGTGGCGTGCCTACACTGGCCGCGAGCTTCGCACTGTTCGATTCCTTCAGGGATCTATGCAGGTCGCGGCACTTGTCCCTAGGGTCTGGGGCAGTTCCCTCCGCACCATGTCGTCCGGTAACCAGTCCAGGAGTGCCTCCGGTGGTCAGCAAGCAGCAGCGCCAGCGCCAGCTGGCTCGTGAGAAGTACGAGCGCCAGACGCAGAAGCGTACGGTCGCCCAGCAGCGCGCGTTCCGCCGCAACAAGATCATTGCCGCGGTGGCCGGTGTCGGTCTTGTCGCAGGTGCGGCGGTCTGGGGCGGGGTCGCCCTGATGGGTGACGACAAGAAGACGAACACCACTCCGGCCGCCGCGAAGTCGCCGGCGCCGACCGCGTCCGACAAGCCGGCGGCGAACACGAAGCCGAAGCAGTGCGCCGCCCCGGAGGCTGGGGAGCCGGCGAAGCTGAGCTTCGACAAGGAGCCGGCGATGGAGATCGACGTGAAGGCGTCGTACCAGATGGTCCTCAAGACCAACTGCGGCGAGCCGGTCACCATCGACCTGAACGCGGAGAAGGCCCCAAAGACCGTGAACTCGTTCGCGTTCCTGGCCGGGAAGAAGTTCTTCGACCACACGAAGTGCCACCGGATGACCGAGGGCGGGCTGAACGTGCTGCAGTGCGGTGACCCGACGGCCACCGGCTCCGGTGGTCCGGGTTACCAGTTCGCCAACGAGAACCTGACGGGTGCGACGTACCCGGCCGGGACGGTGGCGATGGCCAACTCGGGTCCGGACACCAACGGCAGCCAGTTCTTCCTGGTTTACAAGGACAGTCAGCTGCCGCCGCAGTACACCCCGTTCGGGAAGGTCAGCGGCGGCATGGACGTCCTGGAGAAGATCGCCGCCGGCGGTATCGAGGCCCCGGACGCCAGGGGGACGACCGCACCGCACGAGACTGTGGTCCTCAACAGTGTGACCGTCAGCAAGAAGTGAGGCCGGGCCGGGCCGGGCGGCCCGGCCTGGCCGTCCGTGTACCGGTGTCCCTCTCACGTCCTGTGTAGAGTGCGCCGCATTCTGGTTATGCGAAAGGGAGGCCGCTGTGAGCAGCGACCCGTGGGGGCGTGTCGACGAGCAGGGCAACGTCTATGTGAGGACGGCCGACGGTGAGCGTCAGGTCGGCTCGCTGCCTGGCGGCACGTCCGAGGAGGCGCTGGCGTACTTCGTGAAGAAGTACGAGGGCCTGGTGGTCAAGATCGACCTGCTGGTGCGCGCGGTGCGTACCGGGGCACGTGACCCGAAGGAGGCGCAGGAGGACATCACCCGCCTGCGCAAGGAGCTCGCGGAGGCCAACGCCGTCGGCGACCTGGCCGCGCAGACGGCCCGCCTGGACGCGCTGACCGGCGTGGTCGCCGAGCGCCGCGAAGAGAAGAAGGCGCAGAAGGCCAAGGCGCAGCAGGACGCGCACGTCGCCAAGGAGAAGATCGCGGCCGAGGCCGAGCAGCTGGCTTCGAGCACCGACTGGAAGACGGTCGGTGAGCGACTGCGTGGTCTGGTCGACGCGTGGAAGGCGATCCCGCGCCTGGACAAGAAGGCCGACGACGAGCTGTGGAACCGCTTCTCGCTGGCGCGTTCGCAGTTCGCCAAGCACCGCAAGGCGCACTTCGCGGAGCTCGACGAGCAGCGCGACGTGGCCCGCAAGGTCAAGGAGAAGCTGGTCACCGAGGCCGAGGCGCTGTCGGCTTCGACCGACTGGTCGGGCACGTCGACCGACTACCGGACGCTGATGGACCGGTGGAAGGCCGCGGGCCGGGCGCCGCGCGAGGTCGAGGACCTCCTGTGGGCGAAGTTCCGGGCCGCGCAGGACGTGTTCTTCGCCGCGCGCAGTGCCGTGTACGCGGAGCGGGACACCGAGCAGCAGGACAACCAGGCACTCAAGGAGGCCCTGCTTGTCGAGGCTGAGGCGCTCCTGCCGATCAGGGACCTCAAGGCGACCAAAGCCGCGCTGAACAAGATCAGTGAGCGCTGGGAGGCCGTCGGCTTCGTCCCCCGGGACGCGAAGCCGAAGCTGGAGTCGCGGCTCAACGCGGTCGAGCGGGAGGTCCGGGACGCCGAGGAGGACCTGTGGCGGCGCAGCAACCCGGAGGCCCGGGCCCGCGCGCAAGCTGCGGTGGACCAGCTCCAGACGGCCATCGACAAGCTTCAGGTGCAGGCCGAGAAGGCCCGTACGGCGGGCAACGACCGCAAGGTCAAGGAGGCTGAGGCTTCCATCGTCGCGCGCGGCGAGTGGCTGGCCGAGGCGCAGAAGGCCCTGGAGGAGTTCTCCGGCTGAACGGGGCTGACAGCGGTGTGCTGACACGCTGAGAGAAGATCTTGTACGGAGGCCCCCGCGCGTCGGATGATTCCGGCGGGCGGGGGCCGCTGTCATGCCGTACGGGCTACTGCTGTCTGCCGCTGGTCACCCGGTAGGCGTCGAAGACCCCCTCGACGCCCTTGACCGCCTTCAGCACGTGCCCGAGGTGCTTCGGGTCGCCCATCTCGAAGGTGAAGCGGCTGACCGCCACCCGCTCGCGGTTGGTCGCGACCGACGCCGAGAGGATGTTGACGTGCTGGTCGGACAGCACGCGGGTGATGTCCGACAGGAGCCTGGACCGGTCGAGCGCCTGGACCTCTATGGCGACGAGGAACACCGAGGACGCGGTCGGGGCCCATTCGACCTCGACCATCCGTTCGGGCTGCTGCATCAGCGCGTCGATGTTTCCGCAGTCCGCGCGGTGCACCGAGACGCCGTTGCCGCGGGTGACGAACCCGGTGATGGGATCGCCGGGCACCGGCGTGCAGCACCGGGACAGTTTCACCCACACGTCGGCGACGCCCTTGACGACAACACCCGGGTCGCCGGTGGAGCGCGGGCGGCGGCGCTGGGTGCCGAGCGTGGCGGACTCGGCCAGGTCCTCCTGCGCGCCCTCCGCGCCGCCGAGCGACTGGACCAGCTTCTCGACCACGTTCGCGGCCGAGACCTGACCTTCGCCGATCGCCGCGTACAGCGAGGAGATGTCCGGGTGCCGCAGCTCGTGGGCCAGGGTCACCAGGGCGTCGCCGCCGGTCAACAGGCGCTGCAACGGCAGGCCCTGCTTGCGCATCGACTTGGTCAGGGCCTCCTTGCCCTGTTCGATGGCCTCTTCGCGGCGTTCCTTGGAGAACCACTGCCTGATCTTGTTCCGGGCCCGCGGTGACTTGACGAAGCCCAGCCAGTCGCGGCTCGGCCCGGCGCTCTCGGCCTTTGAGGTGAAGACCTCCACCAGGTCGCCGTTGTCGAGCTTGGACTCCAGGGGCACCAGACGCCCGTTGACCCTGGCGCCGATCGTCCGGTAGCCGACCTCGGTGTGCACCGCGAACGCGAAGTCCACCGGGGTGGCCCCGGCGGGCAGCGCTATGACGTCGCCCTTGGGCGTGAAGACGAAGACCTCCTGGCTGGACAGGTCGAACCGGAGCGACTCCAGGAACTCCCCCGGGTCCTCGGTCTCCCGCTGCCAGTCCAGCAGTTGACGCAGCCACGCCATCTCCCCGGCGTGCGTCTCACCCTTGCGGACCCCGCCGGCCCCGGCGCCGGGCGCGGTCTTCGCGCCGACCGCCTCCGCCTTGTACTTCCAGTGCGCGGCGATGCCGTACTCGGCCTTGCGGTGCATTTCGAACGTACGGATCTGCAGTTCGACGGGCTTGCCCTCGGGCCCGATGACCGTCGTGTGCAGCGACTGGTACATGTTGAACTTGGGCATCGCGATGTAGTCCTTGAACCGCCCCGGCACCGGGTTCCACCGGGCGTGGATGGTCCCCAGGGCCGCATAGCAGTCGCGGACGGAGTCGACCAGGACGCGGATGCCCACCAGGTCGTAGATCTCGGCGAAGTCGCGGCCCCGCACGATCATCTTCTGGTAGACGCTGTAGTAGTGCTTGGGCCTGCCGGTGACGACCGGCTTGATCCGGGCCCCGCGCAGGTCCTGCTGCACCTGGTCGATGACCACCGCGAGATACTCGTCGCGCTTGGGGGCGCGCTCGGCCACCAGGCGCACGATCTCGTCGTACATCTTGGGGTAGAGGATCGCGAAGGCGAGGTCCTCCAGTTCCCACTTGATGGTGTTCATGCCCAGGCGGTGGGCGAGCGGGGCGTAGATCTCCAGCGTCTCGCGGGCCTTGCGCTCCTGCTTCTCCCGCTTGAGGAAGCGCATGGTGCGCATGTTGTGCAGCCGGTCGGCGAGCTTGATGACCAGCACCCGCGGGTCCTTGGCCATCGCGATGACCATCTTGCGGACCGTCTCGGCCTGCGCCGCCTCGCCGAACTTGACCTTGTCGAGCTTGGTGACGCCGTCGACGAGCATCGCCACCGTGTCGCCGAAGTCGCGGCGGAGCATGTCGAGGCTGTAGTCGGTGTCCTCGACGGTGTCGTGCAGCAGTCCCGCCATCAGCGTCGGCGGGTCCATGCCGAGTTCGGCGAGGATCGTCGCCACCGCGAGGGGGTGGGTGATGTACGGGTCGCCGCTCTTGCGCTTCTGCCCGCGGTGCCAGCGGTCGGCGGTGACGAACGCCTTCTCCAGGAGCCGGACGTCAGCCTTGGGGTCGATGCCCCTGACCACCCGCAGGAGGGGCTCCAGGACCGGGTTGACGGTGTTCCCGCGCTGCACGCCGAGGCGGGCGAGACGGGCCCGGACGCGTCCCCCGGCGTCCGAACGCAGGCTGCGGGTCCGTTCGGCGGGGCGTGCGGGGGTACGGGCCTGAGTCGTCGCGACAGGGGGTTTCGCCGGTACGGCGACCGCCGCGACGCCGGGCTCGGCGCCCGCCACGACAGTGGGGACCACCGCAGTGGGGGTCACGACAACGGGGTCGACGGTGGGTGTGGCCACCGGCTCCGGGTGACTCGCGGCACGGGCGGTCGGACCGGCCGCGGGCACGTCGGCACCAGGGCCGGTCTCCGGGCCCTTGGTGTGCTGCGCGGGCTCGCCACTGGCCGTCACGGCCGGGCCGTCAGTGCCCTCAGCCGCGGGGGTCGCCCCCCGGGAACGCACAGTAGAGGTCGTACTGGCTGGTCCGGAGCCGTTCGCAGCACCGCCGGGGGCGGTCTCCTGCGTGGGCTCGGGTGCAGCCGACGGAACCACGGGCGTGGCCTCGTCCGGCAACGGAACTCCTCCCGCCGGGGTCGTATCGTCCATGGTAACGAGCGTCACCTGCCCGGGCTTCCCCCGGGACTGTGACCATAGCGGCTCACACCCGGGGCCCGGACGCGGTGCCGCGTCCTCCCGGGGGATGGCCCCCCGGACCCGTGAGGGGCACTCCGGAGCCGCGTGACGCGTTCCGAAGTGCCCCTCACCGGAGAAGTAAACCGCTGGTCAAACGGTGATGTACGCGGTGATCGCCGCATCCGGCAGCAGTGCCGCCACCCGCGCCCGCCCCGGCAGGAAGCCCAGCTCCATCAGCACAGTCACCCCGGCCACCTCAGCGCCGGCCTCGCGGACCAGGCCGATCGCAGCTTCGACGGTGCCGCCGGTGGCGAGCACGTCGTCCACGATGAGCACCCGCTCGCCGGGCTTGAAGGCATCGCGGTGGACTTCGAGGACGTCCTGCCCGTACTCCAGGTCGAACGACCGCGCGAAGGTCGCACGCGGCAACTTGCCCTGTTTGCGGACCGGTACGAACCCGGCGCCGGCCCGGTAGGCGGCCGGGGCTGCGAGGATGAACCCGCGCGCCTCGATGCCGACGACCTTGTCGATGCCCTCCGCCGCGCACTGCGCGGCGATGGCGTCGACGAGCGCGGCGAACGCCCCCGGGTCGGCCAGCAGCGGGGAGATGTCCTTGAAGACGACTCCGGGCTTGGGCCAGTCCGGGACGTCGAGGATGTGGCTTTCGAGCAGGGCCGTGAAGGCCCGGCCGTGTTGCGTGTCCTGTGCTTCCCGCGCGGTGGTCACTTGCGCCGCGCCCCACCGGCGCGACGGGCGCGGCCGCGCTCGTCGACCGGCTGCCGGCGGGCGCGTGCGCGCCCGGCCGGGACCTCGTCCCCGTCGCCGTCCGTGTCCTCGTGTGCCTCGTTGTCGCCGCTGTCCGCCTCGGAACCGCCTTCGGCGGCCTTCCTGGCGTCGGAGGCGCGCCGCTGCTCGACCCGCTTGGCGAGTGAGCGCATCTCAGCGGTGCGCTCCTTCATGTCGGCGAGGAACGGTGTGGCGATGAAGATCGAGGAGAACGCGCCGGCCGCCAGGCCGACGAACAGCGACAGCGCGATGTCCTGCAGCATGCCCGCGCCGAGCAGCGGCCCGCCGACGAACAGCAGGGCGGCGACCGGCAGCAGTGCCACGATCGTGGTGTTGATCGACCGCACCAGCGTCTGGTTCAGCGCGGTGTTGGCGGCGTCGCTGTAGGTCTTCTTCGTCTGCTTGGTGAGCCCGCGGGTGGCGTCCTTGACGCCGTCGAACACGACGACGGTGTCGTACAGGGAGTAACCGAGGATCGTCAGCAGGCCGATGACCGTACCCGGCGTGACCTCGAAGCCCACCAGCGCGTACACGCCGATGGTGATCACGATGTCGTGGATCAGCGCGACGAGGGCGGCGATGGCCATCCGCCACTCGAAGGCGAACGCGAGATAGATCACCACCAGGACGAGGAAGATGAGCAGGCCGTTCAGGGCCTTCTCGGAGATCTCCGAACCCCAGCTGGGGCCGACCACCTGGGTGTCGACCGAGGCGACGCCGAACTCCTTCGCGAGATCGTTGCTGATCTGCGTCGACCTGGCCGCGTTCGACTCACTGAGCTGGATGCGGACCTGGCCGCCGCCGACCTTCTGGATGATCGGCTCGGCACCCCCCGGGGCGACCTTGTCGATCGCCTTGCGGGCGTCCGAGACGGTGATCCCGGCCTTCTTGACGTTGTAGACCGAGCCGCCCTCGAACTCGATGCCGTAGTGCAGACCGCGGCCGAACAGGCCGATCGCGGACAGCACCAGGATCGCCACGGAGACGCCGTACCAGATCTTCTTCCTGCCGACGAAGTCGTAGCTGACCTCGCCCTGGGCCAGGTGGTGGCCGATGTTCCTGAGCTTGCTGATGCGGGACATCAGGCCTCCTTCGCCAGGTCGACGGTCGCCGACGTCCGACGGGTGCGCGGCTTGCGGTAGGACTTCTTGTTAGCCGCGCCCAGCCTGTCCGGGCTGAACCCGGACCACTTGTGCCCCTGGGCGAAGAACTTCTTCTCGGCCAGGATCGTCATCAGCGGCTTGGTGAACAGGAACACCACCACGACGTCGAGCAGCGTGGTCAGGCCCAGCGTGAACGCGAAGCCCTTGACCTTGCCGACCGAGACGCCGTACAGCACCGCGGCGGCGAGGAAGGACACGAAGTCCGACACCAGGATGGTCCGCCGGGCCCGCGGCCAGGCGGCCTCGACGGCCGGCCGGAGCGTACGGCCCTCGCGGATCTCATCGCGGATCCGTTCGAAGTACACGATGAACGAGTCGACGGTGATACCGATAGCCGCGATGGCGCCGACCACCGCCGGCAGGTTCAGCGCGAAGCCGATCCCGCTGCCCAGGAGGCACATCAGCGCGTACGTGAGCGCACCGGACACCGCGAGGCTGGAGATCGCCACGAGGCCGAGACCGCGGTAGTACGCCAGGCAGTACAGGATGATCAGGATGACGCCGATACCGCCGGCCATCAGGCCGCCGCGCAGCTGCTCACCGCCCAGGGACGCCGAAACCTCGGTGACCTCGGACTGGTCGAAGGACAGCGGGAGCGAGCCGTACTTCAGCACGTTGGCGAGGTCCTTGACCTCCTTCTGCGAGAACTTTCCGTTGATGACCGCCTGGCCGCCCGGGATCGGGTTGGACACGTTCGGCGCGGAGACGACCTGGCCGTCCAGCTCGATCGCGAACCGCTGCGTCGGGTACTTGCTCGACGACAGGTCCGTGGTGATCTTGGTGAACTTGTCGGTGCCCTTGCCGTTGAACGACATGGCGACCTGCCAGCCGCCCACGGTCCCGCCCTGCGGCAGTTCCGCCCTGGCGTCGGAGAGGTCGACGCCGTCCACCGCGGCCGGGGCCAGGATGAACTTCTCGACCTGCTCGCCCTTGGAGTCGCGGGTGCAGGCGACCGTCACCTGGTCCGGTGCGACCGCGTTGGTGTTCAGGCGCGCTTCGGGTTTGGTGCAGTCGAGCGTGTTGTACTTCGCGCGGAGCTCCGGGGTGATGCCGTACTTGGCGTCGTTGGCGCCGGGCGCCTGCTGTCCGGCCGCCGGGTCCTGCGCACCGGAGCCGGGGACCGTGAGGTCCAGCGGGGCGTTGGTGGGCGGGGGCGTGGCGCCGGGGGTCGGGTCGGCCTGCTTCAGACCGGGGATGACCCTCCCCTGCGGCTTGCCGGTGCCGCTCGCCGTCGGAGTCGCGGACGCCGGCGGCGTGGCCGACGGCGTGCCGGGCGGCGCCGTCGTCGGCGGTGTGGTCACCGGCGGCGTCAGCGGCAGCGGCGAACCGGCCTCGAGGACCGGGCGGAAGAACAGCTTCGCGGTCTTGCCGACCTGCTCCGCCGTGCCCTTGTTGCCCTTGGGGATGTTGATGACGATGTTGCGGTCGCCCTCGGTCTGCACCTCCGCCTCGGAGACGCCGAACGCGTTGACCCGCTGGCGGATGATCTCCACCGCGGTCTTCATGTTCGCCGAGTTCACCGCGTTCTTGCTGCCGCCGGCGTCGGTCTTGGCGGTCAGCGTGATGCTGGTACCACCGGCAAGGTCGATACCCAGTCGTGGCGTCTTGTCACCGGTCGCGAACATCGCGGCGTAAAGCACCGCGATGACCACCAGAATGAAGGCCAGAACCCGCCGCGGGTGCCCTCGTGAACCAGATTTAGGACCTGCCACCTTCGCCCAATCTCCCAATGCAATGTTTGCCCGGCGATGCCGGCTGCTACAGCTTTTCCAGCTGTTACGACTGTGCGGGTTTGTCGCCGACGCTCTTGTCGTCGGCGTTCTTGTCGTCGCTGTCGCCGTCGTCCGAGGTCTTGCTCAGGTCGGCCTTCTTGCCGAGGTTGACCGGCGCGTCCGCGGACTCCTCACCGGCGGCCTTCGTGCCGGCGGCCGTCTCCTCGACGTCGTCGGCCGGCTCTTCGGTGTCGTGGGACTCATCAGCCGGGGCGTCGTCGCTGCTGAGGATCGCGGCGATCGCGCTCTTCATGTAGCGGGAGTACACCCCCGGTGCGACCTCGAGGACGACAGTGTCCTCCTCGACCTCGTGCACGGTGGCGTACAGACCGGCGATGGTGCGCACTTCAGCCCCCGGCTGCAGTGACGTCTGCGTCTCCTTCGCCTGCTGCTGCCGCTTCTTGGCCGGCTTGATCATCAAGAAGTAGAAGGCGACAGCGATGAGCGGGAGCAAGAAGAGCTGGGCGTTCACAATGCTTCAACGGTTCCTTCCCGGGCTGCTGCCCGGATACGACGTGCGAACAGGCCACAAACCCGCATGGCCTCGGCGGAGTCTAGACGGGTGTGGACAACTGGAACAACGACCAAACGCCGTACTCGTTCCCGGAAGTCACCCGGCTGCCTCTTCATTGTTTCCGAAATCGCCGTCCGATGAAGCGCCGATCAGCGTTTTGGGAGGGTTCATCCCCAGGTGCCGCCAGGCCGCCGCCGTCGCCACCCGGCCCCTGGGCGTGCGGGCCAGCAGGCCGCTGCGCACCAGGAACGGCTCCGCGACCTCCTCGACGGTCTCGGTCTGCTCCCCCACCGCCACCGCGAGCGTGGACAGTCCCGTGGGGCCACCGCCGAACAGGTTGATCAACGCGTGCAGCACCGCCCGGTCGAGCCGGTCCAGGCCGCTCTCGTCCACTTCGTAGACCGCGAGCGCCTTGTCGGCGATCGTCCTGTCGACCCGGCCGTCAGCCTTGACCTGCGCGTAGTCGCGCACCCGGCGCAGCAGCCGGTTGGCGATACGCGGCGTGCCCCGGGACCGTCCGGCGATCTCCGCGGCGCCCGCGGTGTCGATCGGTACGTCGAGCAGCCGGGCCGAGCGGTGGATGACCCGTTCCAGTTCGGACGGCGTGTAGAAGTCCATCTGCCCGGTGAAGCCGAACCGGTCGCGCAGCGGCGGGGGAAGCAGGCCCGCCCGCGTCGTGGCACCCACCAGGGTGAACGGCGGCAGTTCCAGGGGGATCGCGGTGGCGCCGGGGCCCTTGCCGACGATGATGTCGACCCGGAAGTCCTCCATCGCCATGTAGAGCATCTCTTCGGCGGGCCGGGACATGCGGTGGATCTCGTCGAGGAACAGCACCTCGCCCTCACTAAGTGAGGACAGGATCGCCGCGAGGTCGCCGGCGTGCTGGATGGCCGGGCCCGAGGTGATCCGGATCGGTACGCCCATCTCCTGCGCGATGATCATCGACAGGGTGGTCTTGCCGAGCCCGGGAGGCCCGGAGAGCAGCACATGGTCGGACACCGAGCCGCGGGCCTTGGCCGCGTGCAGGACCAGCGACAACTGCTCGCGGACGCGCTCCTGGCCGATGAACTCGTCGAGGCTCCGGGGGCGCAGCGCCGCGTCGACGGCCTGGTCCTCGCCGTCGGCGGATTCCGTCATCAGCCGTTCGCCGTCGTCGCCGTTCATGCCCTGCCCCGGATCATCGTCAAAGGTCGTGTCTTTAGTTGCGTCTTCTGTTGCGTCTTCACAGGTGTGCGCATCATCGCGTACGGGTCCGACATCAGCGGCGGTTCAGACTGCGCAGCGCGGTGCGGAGCAGCGGTCCGATGTCCGGCGTGCCGGCTGTTTCCCCGGCTTGGGGGGCCGCGGCCTCGACGGCGTCGTCGGCTTCGCGGGTGCTGTAGCCCAGGCCGACGAGTGCGGCGTGCAGCTGGTGGCGCCACGAAGAGCTGACGGGGCTTCCGACGCCGGCCCGCGGGACATCGCCCAGGGGGAGCCCGAGCTTGTCCTTGTATTCGAGGAGGAGCTTCTGCGCGCCCTTCTTCCCGATGCCGGGCACTGCCATCAGGGCCTTCTCGTCGCCGCCTGCGACCGCCGCGCGCAGGGCGTCGGGGCGGTGCACTGCGAGCATCGCCTGAGCGAGTCTGGGGCCGACGCCGCTTGCTGACTGCAGGAGTTCGAAGACCGCGCGTTCGTCGTCGTCGGCGAAGCCGTACAGGGTGAGGGAGTCCTCCCGTACGACCAGGGACGTCGACAGTTTCGCGGATTCGCCGACCCGCAGACCGGTGAGGGTGGCGGGGGCGCACTGGAGCAGCATGCCGACGCCGCCCACTTCGACCACGACCGTCGTCGGCCCGAGCGCGGCGACCGTCCCGTTCACAAAAGCAATCACAGGGTCATCCTCGCGTACCTCTGGGCAGTCTCGATGTCGGTGTGCGGGCGGCGGCGACCGCGGCGGCGAGCCGGCCTGAGGCTCCGCCGCGCCAGATGTGGCAGATCGCCAGGGCCACCGCGTCGGCGGCGTCGGCGGGCTTGGGCGGCCCGTCGAGCCGGAGGATGCGGGCGACCATAGCGCCGATCTGTGCCTTGTCGGCGCGTCCGTTACCGGTGACGGCTGCTTTGACCTCACTGGGGGTGTGCAGGGTGACGGGGATTCCGCGGCGCGCGGCGCAGACGATCGCGATGGCGGAGGCCTGCGCTGTGCCCATCACGGTGCTGACGTTGTGCTGGCTGAAGACGCGTTCGACGGCGACGCAGTCGGGGTTGTGTCGATCTATCCATTCATTGACGCCCTCCTCGATTCCGAGGAGGCGCAGTGCCAGGTCCGTGTCAGGGGATGTACGGACGACTCCCGCTTCGATCATCTTCAGCGGCTGTCCGACGCCGCCTTCGACCACACCCAGGCCGCAGCGGGTCAGCCCCGGGTCCACCCCGAACACCCGCATGGCCTACTCCCTTCGCCGCATTGTCGACCTGCTGGACCACCGAACATCGAGCGAACATTTGTTCGTATCAATGCGCGTACGACCCTAGTGCACCACGGGCGGGAACCCGGTCACCCCGGGTACGCGTCCACCCGGAAGAGTGAGTACACGTTCTTCCGATAACACGCAGGCCACAGCACTGTTGCGAACCACGGACGCAGGCCGGTCCAACCCCACAGCGCGCATCACCCCGGTGACCTGCGACGCTAAAGTTCAGCACTGTCCCCCTCACCGGAGTTAAGGCCGCCATGCCGTCAGCATCGACCCCTGCTGTACGTGAACCGTCGGCGTCGCCCGCGCAGGGCGTCACGACGGCTGCCGGGCGCGCCCGAAGCGCGGACGCGTGGCGGACGAGGGCGCTCACAGCCAGGGACGCCGCACTGGTGTCGCTGAAAGCCGCCAAGTGGGCGGTGGCCGGCTACCTGGCCGCGCGGGCGGTCAATCTGCTCGTCTTCGCGCTGATGGCGTTCAGTTCCGACAAGCCGTTCTGGAGCCAGGCCGGCGCGTGGGACGGCGAGTGGTTCCGCGACATCGCCGATTACGGATATGTCGACAAGATCCCCGTCTCCCCCAGTGGGAAGCCCTACTGGGTCAACGTCGAGTTCTTCCCGGGTTTCCCTTACGCGATCCGTTTCGTCTCCACAGTCACCGGACTGGACAGCCTCAACGCCGGGATGGTCGTCACACTGCTCGCCGGCGCGGTCTCCGCGTGGGGCCTGTACGCCCTCGGCCGGCAGATCACCGGCAGCCACCGGACCGGCACACTGTTCGCCGTCCTGTGGAGCGTGGGCCCCGGCGCGATGGTGCTGTCGATGGTCTACTCCGAGGCCCTCTTCATGGCCTTCGCCTCGTGGACGCTGTACGCCCTGGTCAAACGGCACTGGATGACCGCGGGGACGCTGGCGATGCTCGCCGGTCTGACCCGGAACACCGGCTACGCCCTGGTGGCCGCGATCGGCGTGGCCGCATTGTTCGCGGTCTTGGAGAAGGACACCGAAGGCCGTCGTACGGGTCTGCTCGCGCGCAAGGCGCGACGTCCCGTGCTCGCCACACTGATCGCACCGCTCGGGTGCGTCGGGTTCATCGTCTGGGTCGGCTGGCTGGCCGGCCGCATCGACGCGTGGTTCTGGATTCAGGACAAGGCGTTCAACCTCCGCTTCGACCTGGGAGTCAGTACGGTCCAGTGGATGCTGAAGTCCTTCACCCAGTTGGGCCGCCCGGTCTACCTGATGTCGTCGTTCATCATCATTGCTTCCGTCGGCCTGCTGATCTGGTCGCTGCGCGACCGCCGGGTGCCGTGGGCGGTACACACGTACACCGCTGTGGTGATGTTCCTGGCGCTGACGACCTCCAACGGCTGGTTCTTCCAGTCGAAGCCGCGGTTCATGCTGCCGGCGGTCACACTCGTGCTGCCACTCGCGGTGCTTATGGTGAAGTGGCCCCGGGCGTTGCAGATCAGCGTGCTGGCGGCGGGGGCTGCATTCGGCGGCTGGTACACGGGCTACCTGGTGTACGTGATCAACACGAACCCGTGACCTGACGGTGTGATTGTCGCCGGGCAGGAAAGTCCACCCGATCCACGGCGGAGGCAAGACCCGCCCCGCTCACGCGGGGGTGGTCCGCCCATACGCAGATTGAACGTCTTGCCCTGCACGCAGCCCCGCTGACGCAGTGGTCGCAGAATTAAAACGTAAGGGCCCGGCAACCGAAGAAGCCGCCGGGCCCTTTACGTACGTCAACTCACTCGCCGTTGAGCTTTTCCATGATCTCGTCGCTGACGCTGAAGTTCGCCCAGACATTCTGGACGTCGTCGGACTCCTCCAGCATGTCGATCAGCTTCATGATCTTGCCTGCGCCGTCCTCGTCGAGTTCGACCTCGACGCTCGGCAGGAAGGTCATGTCCGCGGAGTCGTAGTCGATCCCGGCGCTCTGGAGCGCGGTGCGCACCGCGACCAGGTCCGTCGCCTCGGAGACGACTTCGAAGCTCTCGCCGATGTCGTTGACTTCCTCCGCGCCGGCGTCCAGGACCGCGCCGAGCACGTCGTCCTCGCCGAGTTCGCCCTTGGGGACGATCACAACGCCCTTGCGAGTGAACAGGTAGCTCACCGCGCCCGGCGTGGCCAGCGCGCCGTTGTTGCGGGTCAGCGCGACGCGCACATCTGAGGCCGCACGGTTCTTGTTGTCCGTCAGACACTCGATGAGCACGGCCACACCGGCCGGGCCGTAGCCCTCGTACATGATCGACTGGTAGTCCGCGCCACCGGCTTCGGCGCCCGAACCGCGCTTGACCGCGGAGTCGATGTTCTTGTTCGGAACCGAAGACTTACGCGCCTTCTGCAGGGCGTCGAACAGCGTCGGGTTGCCGACGGGGTCGCCGCCGCCGGACCGTGCCGCGACCTCGATGTTCTTGATCAGTTTGGCGAAGAGCTTGCCCCTGCGGGCGTCCACGACCGCTTTTTTGTGCTTGGTCGTAGCCCATTTTGAGTGGCCGGACATCCGCGCCTCACTCCCTCAAGTCACCAACAAATTACGTCGCCTGCCGAGCAGGCCGGACCGATCCTACCGGGCTGTGCCGCAGGCGAGGTCAGACAGCGTCCCGGACCATCTGCACGAAGTACTCGTGGACCCGCGTGTCACCGGTCAGTTCCGGGTGGAACGAGGTCGCGAGGAGGTTGCCCTGGCGCACCGCGACGATACGTCCGGTATACGGCCCGGCGTCCAGCGTCGCCAATACCCGCACCGGTGCGCCGACCGATTCGACCCAGGGCGCGCGGATGAAGACTGCATCGACAGGGCCGCCCTCGAACGCCGCGAATTCGACGTTGACCTCGAACGATTCGTTCTGCCGGCCGAAGGCGTTGCGACGCACCGTCATGTCGATGCCGCCGATGGTCTCCTGGCCCTCGACGCCGTCCATGATCTTGTCGGCCAGCATGATCATGCCCGCGCAGGAGCCGTACACCGGCAGTCCGGCGGCGACCGCCGCGCGCAGCGGCGGGAAGAGCCTGGCGCTGACCGCGAGCTTCGACATCACACCGGACTCACCGCCGGGGATGACCAGCCCGTCGACCCCGGCGAGCTGGTCGGCGCGGTCGAGCGGGACCGCAGTCGCGCCGACCGCGGTCAGGGCGTTGATGTGCTCCCGTACGTCGCCCTGAAGACTGAGGACACCGATCGTGACAGACACGTGTTCCACCTTGCGCGTTATGAACTGCGTTGCGAACTGCGTTGCGAACTGCGTTGCGAACTGCGTTGCGAAATCGCGTAGTGAACCAGGCCGGGCCCGGACGTCGCGGACGACATCCGGGCCCGGCAGGAAGACTGCGCTGCTTACCAACCGCGGTTGGCGTACCGCTCCGACTCGGGCAGCGTGTCGCAGTTGATGCCGGTCATCGCCTCGCCGAGGTCGCGCGAGACCTTGGCGAGGATCGCCGGGTCGTCGAAGTGGCGGGTCGCCTCGACGACGGCCTTGGCACGCTTGACCGGGTCGCCGGACTTGAAGATGCCCGAGCCCACGAAGACGCCCTCGGCGCCGAGCTGCATCATCAGCGCGGCGTCGGCCGGGGTGGCCACACCACCGGCGGAGAACAGCACAACCGGGAGCTTGCCGAGCTCGGCAACCTCCTTGACCAGCTCGTACGGAGCCTGGAGGTCCTTCGCAGCGGCAAACAACTCATTGCTGTCGAACGCCCGCAGGCGCTTGATGTCACCGCGGATCTGGCGCATGTGGCGCACGGCCTCGACGACGTTGCCGGTGCCGGCCTCGCCCTTGGAGCGGATCATGGCCGCGCCCTCGGCGATGCGGCGCAGCGCCTCGCCCAGATTAGTCGCGCCGCACACGAACGGCGTGGTGAAGGCATGCTTGTCGCTGTGGTTGACCTCGTCGGCCGGGGTGAGGACCTCGGACTCGTCGATGAAGTCGACGCCGAGGGACTGCAGGATCTGGGCCTCGACGAAGTGGCCGATGCGGGACTTGGCCATGACCGGGATGGAGACCGCGGCGATGATCGCGTCGATCATGTCCGGGTCGGACATGCGCGCGACGCCGCCGTCCTTGCGGATGTCGGCGGGGACCCGCTCCAGTGCCATGACGGCGACGGCGCCGGCGTCCTCAGCGATCCTGGCCTGCTCGGCGTTGACCACGTCCATGATCACACCGCCCTTGAGCTGCTCGGCCATCCCGCGCTTGACGCGCGTGGTGCCGGTCTTGGGGGTGTTGTCGGCGGGGGTGGTGGACACGGAAGACCTCACACGTGAGCAGGGTTTGATGTACGAACATCGTACGGGTGGCCGCACTGAGCACAGCATGCCACCTTGTCGAACGACCAGGGCCAATTAGTACAGGTTGGCCTTTGATCCGTCAGGTTCAGGGTCCACCGGGGGTCAGCGTGGGCGGCTCTTCGTCGTCCATTTCGAAGCTGACCGGGTACGGAGCGGTGCCGGCGAGACGCAGGTAGCGCACGATGCGGTGGCGGCGGACGGCACGTGCGCCCCGTACGGCGTCGTTGTGGAATCGGCGGGCCATGGGGACGCGGCGCACAGCGGTCTGGAGTTCGGCCACCAGTTCGGTCCCGCCGGGGCGGGCGCACAAGTCGTCGCGCTGCTCCGGCTCCTCGAACACCAGGCGCAGGGTGCGGGAGAGTTCGCTCTCAGCCAGTTCGCGCTCCTCGTCCGAGGCGTCGCGGGCGGCGTGCGCGGACCCCGCCAGGACCAGGGCGGAGGCCGGGTCCAGGAGCCCGGAGGTGGCGACCTCCATAGCGATCGCGGCACGGCGGACGAGTTGGGCGTCGAGGGCGGCCTTGCTGGAGTCCACCCGGGTGTGCAGCCGGTCGAGGCGGCCGGCCGTCCAGCTGAGGTAGATACCCAGGACGACAACGGCGACGATGATCCAGATGGCGGTGGTCACGTGCGAAGGGTAGTGGCTTCCCGCGGTGTGGCCGTTCCGGCGGTGACCGTCTCGTAGACGCTGAGGATGTCAGCGCCGACTGCGTCCCAGTCGAAGCGCCGGACGTGCCGGGCCGCGTCGTCGCGGAGCTGTGCGCGGCGCTCCGGATCGCGCAGCAGGGCGACCGCGGCGGAGGCCAGCGCGCCCGCGTCCTCGACGGGGAACATCACTCCGGCCCTGCCTGCGTCGAGGACCTGGCGGAAGGCGTCCAGATCCGACGCCAGTACGGGCGCCCCCGCGCTCATGGCTTCGACGAGGACGATGCCGAAGGATTCGCCGCCGGTGTTGGGCGCGACGTAGAGGTCGACGCTGCGCAGCAGCCGGGCCTTGTCCTCATCGCTGACCATGCCGAGGAACTCGACCTTGTCGCGCAGTTCCCCGGGGAGCTTTCCGACGGCTTCCTCAGCGTCGCCGCGACCGGCGACGAGCAGGCGCACACCGGGGATCGCCGCGACGATCGCGGGGAACGCCTCGATGAGGGTGGGCAGGCCCTTGCGGGATTCGTCGATGCGCCCGATGAAACCGATGACGGGCGAGTCCTCCGTACCCTGCCATTCGGTTTTCGGTTCGGCACCGGCGAAGAAGCCCACGTCCACGCCGTTCGGTATGACCACGGCGTCGCCGCCGAGGTGTTCGACGAGGGTGCGGCGGGCGTACTCGCTGACGGCGATGCGCGCGTTGATCTTCTCCAGTGCGGGCTGGAGGATCGGGTAGGCGGCGATCATCGCGCGGGAGCGCGGGTTGGACGTGTGGAAGGTCGCCACGATGGGCCCGGAGGCCGCCCAGCAGGCCAGGATCGACAGGCCGGGTACGGAGGGTTCGTGGATGTGCAGGACGTCGAAGTCTCCGTCGTGGATCCAGCGGCGGACCCGGGCCGCGGACAGGAAACCGAAGTTGATGCGGGCGACGGAGCCGTTGTAGCGGACGGGGATGGCCCGGCCCGCGGACACGACGTACGGCGGCAGGGGTGTGTCGTCGTCGGCGGGTGCGAGGACGGACAGGTCGTGCCCCTTGTCGATGAGCCAGGCCGCCAGGTCGCGTACGTGGTACTGCACTCCGCCGGGGACGTCCCACGAGTACGGGCACACGATGCCGATTTTCATCGCGGGCTCCAAGCGTTTGCTCCGGCCGCACTCGTCGCTTCGCTCGTCGTCTTCACTGGCTGGCCTCGGCCTTCCTGAGTCTTGCCTGGTCGAGGTCGGCGAGCCACAGGGGCTGGAGCATGTGCCAGTCCTGGGGGTGGCGGGCGATGCCCCGGGCGTAGGAGTCGGCGACGGCCTGGGTCATCGCGGCGACCTTTTCCCGCCGGGTGCCGGTGGCGGGGACTTCGATCTCGGGGTGGAGCTGGGCGCGCATCCCGGGTGCCTCGTACGACAGGGTGACGGGGATGAGCGCGGCGCCGGTCTGGACGGCGAGGGCCGCGGGCCCGGCGGCCATCCTGGCCTCTTCGCCGAAGAACGTGACGGGCACGCCGGAGGCGGTGAGGTCACGGTCGGACAGCAGGCAGATGAGGCGGCCTTCGCGCAGTCGCCGGGCGAGCGTGCCCAGGGTGCCCGCGCCGCCGGTGAGCGGCAGGACTTCCATGCCGAGGGATTCGCGGTACGCGACGAACCGTTCAAACAGGGACTCGGGTTTGAGGCGCTCGGCGACCGTGGTGAACGGGTAGCCGTGGATCGCGATGTGCGCCCCGGCCCAGTCCCAGTTGGCGGTGTGCGGCAGCGCGAAGACGACGCCCTTGCCGCGGGCGTGGGCGGTTTCGAGCCGCTCGACGTCGTCGAGCACCATGGCGTCCATGATGTGCTGCTCCGACCAGGACGGCAGCCGGAACGCCTCGCCGAAGTAGCGCAGGTACGAGCGCATCCCCGCGTGGGAGACCTCCCGCAGCCGCGTCTCGGACACATCGGGGCCGAGCACCCGGCGGAGGTTCTTCTCCAGTTGCAGCACGCCGCCGCCGCGGCGTCGCCACACGATGTCCGCGATGGTGCGGAACAGGGCTGCGGCCACCCGTTCGGGCAACCGTCCGACAAGTGCCCAGCCGGCACCGTACGCGGCGTCGGTCAGACGGTCCTTCAGTCTGCTCACGCAGTTCCCCCGTCAGGGATGAAGCCGCGCGGCGGGGGCGGCGGGTCGACCTCCGCGGCCTCCCGCTTCACGGTGGTCATCCGCTGCCAGATGGTGAAGAAGCTGCCGACCGCGATGGCCCACAGGGCGACTTCCTGGATGTACGGGACACCGAGCCCGCTGAGCCCGGTGGCGACCAGCGAGGCCACCAGGCGCTCGGCGCGCTCGACAAGGCCGGAGACGTCGCACGGCAGGCCCAGGGCCTCGGCCCTGGCCTTGGTGTACGACACGACCTGGCCGGTCGCCAGGCAGAAGATCGAAAGTGCGGCCATCCGCAGATTCTCGCCGCCGCCGGCGAACCAGAGGGCCAACCCGCCGAAGACCGCCGCGTCAGCCACCCGGTCGAGTGTCGAATCGAGGAACGCGCCCCACTTGGTGGACCGCCCGATCTGCCGCGCCATGTTGCCGTCGACGAGGTCGGAGAAGATGAACGCGGTGATCACCAGCGTGCCCGTGAGGAACCAGCCCATGGGGAAGAACACCAGTGCGCCCGCGACCACGCCCAGGGTGCCGAGCAGGGTGACCGTGTCCGGGCTCACCCCGTGGCGGATCAGGAAGCTGGCGAAGGGGGTGAGCACGCGCGTGAAGAAGGCACGAGCGTATTTGTTGAGCATCGCCTTCCCGATTCCTGACGTTGGGAGAAGTGGGCAGTACCAAGGTGTGCCTGCTGCGAAGCCCTGGCTGACCCGGTCGGGCCATCGTACTGACTGATCGGTCCCGGCCACGGACCCCCACCACTGTTCCGCCCGCGTGGCCCGGTGCTCCGCCGCGCGGCATCGCCCCGCGTTCCCGGGCCACACCGGACACCACGGCCGAAAACCCCGGAACCGCGGGGCCGCCCCCGCACGGCGTGGCGCGATGGTGGAGAATCCGGACCCGACGGACACTTGTGCACAACCGGGCACCGGCGGAAAGCTGGTACGCCTACCGTCCCTGACACCGGACACCCGGGGCCGTCTGCGCCTGTGACCGTCATCTGAGCATCGTCAACGATCGGTTGGAGACTCTCGGCGCGCCCCCGTACGTCCACGAACACTGAGGAGGTGGGCGCATTGGCGGACAAAGCAGGCAACCGAAGCCGGGCCGGCAGCACACGCGGCCAGAACCAGCCCGGCGGTACAGCACCGGTCGTCGAACGACCGGAGGCGATCCGTAACGTGGTCCTGGTCGGCCACACCGGCGCCGGCAAGACGACCCTGGTGGAGACGCTGCTCGCAGCGACCGGAACCGTCCCGCGCGCCGGGCGCGTCGAGGACGGCACCACTGTCTCCGACTTCGAGGACATCGAGCACCGGCAGCACCGTTCGGTGGCGTTGTCCCTGGCCCCCCTCGTGTTCGAGGGCGTCAAGGTCAACCTCCTGGACACCCCCGGTTACGCCGACTTCACCGGCGACCTGCGGGCCGGCCTGCGGGCCGCGGACGCGGCGCTGTTCGTCGTCTCGGCGGCCGACGGGGTGGACGGCTCCACCAAGATGATCTGGGACGAGTGCGCCGCCGTGGGGATGCCCCGGGCGATCGTCGTCACCAAACTGGACGCGGCCCGCGCCGACCTCGAAGAGATGGTCGCGATCTGCCAGCGGGTCTTCGGCGACCCGGACCCCGACGCCGTGCTGCCGCTGTACCTGCCGCTGCACGCCGACGAGGACAACATCGGCGGCATGATCAGCCTCCTGTCGAGGAGGATCTTCGACTACTCGACCGGCACCCGCGTCGAACACGACCCCGACCCCGAGCACCTGCCGTTGATCGAGGACGCGCGCAACCGGCTCATCGAGGGGATCATCTCCGAAAGCGAGGACGAGTCCCTCATGGACCGCTACCTCGCCGGCGAGACCATCGACCTCGACGTGCTCGTCGGCGACCTGGAGACGGCGGTCGCCCGCGGCTCCTTCTACCCCGTCCTGGGCACCAGTTCGGGCAACCTCCTGGGCAGCGTCGAACTCCTCGAACTGATCACCCGCTGCTTCCCGTCCCCGCTGGAGCACGAAGTCCCGCCGGTGACGACTCCGGAGGGCAAACCACGCGAGCCGCTGTCCTGCGACCCTGAAGGCCCGCTGGTCGCCGAAGTGGTCAAGACCAGCTCCGACCCGTACATCGGCCGGATCAGTCTCGTCCGGGTGTTCTCCGGCACGCTGCGACCCGACGCGGTCGTCCACGTGTCCGGGCACGGCATGGAGGACCGCGGCCACGAGGACCACGACGTCGACGAGCGGGTGGGCGCGCTGACGTCCCCGCTGGGCAAGGCGCAGCGGCAGATCCCCCTCGGCATCGCCGGTGACATCGTCGCGGTCGCCAAACTCAGCCGCGCGGAGACCGGCGACACGCTGTCGGACAAGGAGAATCCGCTGCTCATGGAGCCGTGGATGATGCCGGACCCGCTGCTCCCGGTGGCCATCGAGGCGCACAGCAAGCCGGACGAGGACAAGCTGTCGCAAGGTCTGGCCCGGTTGGTCGCCGAGGATCCGACGATGCGGCTCGAGCACAACCCTGACACCCACCAGCTGGTCCTGTGGTGCATGGGCGAGGCGCATGTGGAGGTGCTGCTCGAACGGCTGCGCACCCGCTACGGCGTCGAAGTGGACGCGATCCCGCACAAGGTCTCCCTGCGCGAGACGTTCGCGTCGAGCGCCTCAGGACGCGGGCGGCATGTGAAGCAGTCCGGCGGGCACGGGCAGTTCGCCGTGTGTGAGGTCGACGTCGAGCCGCTGCCCGTGGGATCCGGCTTCGAGTTCGTCGACAAGGTGGTCGGCGGTTCGGTGCCGCGGCAGTTCATCCCGTCGGTGGAGAAGGGCGTCCGCGCCCAGATGGACAAGGGTGTCGCGGCGGGCTACCCGCTGGTGGACCTGCGGGTGACGCTGCGGGACGGCAAGGCGCACTCGGTGGACTCGTCGGACATGGCGTTCCAGACGGCCGGGGCGCTGGCGTTGCGGGAGGCCGCGGCCAGTGTGGACATCCACCTCCTTGAGCCGGTCGACGAGGTCCAGGTGATCGTCTCCGACGAGTACGTCGGCAACGTGCTTTCCGACCTGAACGGGAGGCGCGGCCGGGTGGTCGGCACCGAGCCGGTCGGCTCGGGCCGGACGCTGGTCCGCGCGGAGGTGCCGGAGATCGAGATCAGCCGGTACGCCATTGATCTGCGTTCGATCTCGCACGGTACGGCCCGGTTCAGCCGCAGCTACCTGCGGCACGAGCCGATGCCTCCGTCACTGTCGGCGAAGGTCCGGGCGCAGGCCGAGGCCTGAGAGAAAAACGGTCTTGGAGTTCGCCGGGCGGGGGTTGCCCGGGAAACTCCAGGATCGTTTTTGCGGTGACCCCGCCACTGTGGCGATCCTGGGTTTTGCAGGGCTTCCGGAATAGGAGCAGTTGCCCTGGAAAACCCAGGATCGTCACAGTGGGCGGTCAGCCCGGCGGCACCGGCAGGCCGTGCTCCTGCGCGGTGAGCGCGAGCAGCACCGCCGCCCCGGTCCACGCCAGCGGTGCCACCGAAGCCGGCTTGCCCGCCGCGTCGACCTTCTCCGGCAGGGAGCCGCGCGGTGTCCGGTGCGCAGCCAGCCACTCCAGCCAGTGGTCCGCGCCAGTCCGGTCACCGCTCGCTGCGGCGAACAGTGCGAAGCACGCCGTCTCCGGTGTCCACGCCGCGGTCGGGTCGCCGCCCCAGGCACCGCCCGGCAGTACGCCCCCGTTGGACAGCGTCAGCTTGCCGGCCGTCTTCCGTACGGCTTCTGTGACATTTTTGTCCGGTGCGGCGAACGGCGGTCCCAGCCAGGTCACCGCGGCGTCGGCTTTGCCCCCGGCCGAAGCGGTGCGCGGATAGCCGTGCGCTCCGAACTTCTTGGTGATCCCCGCCTGGAGCCGGGTGGCGGCCCGCGACCAGCGGTCGGCTTCGCCGGTGTGTCCCGTACGGCGGCCGAGATCGGCGGCGGACCGCAAGCCGGCGAGCAGGGGCCCAGCCGTCCCGATCGTCACCTGGTCGCCGCGGGTCTCCCAGTAGTCGGGGCCGGCCGGCGGCAGGCCGTCCTTGCCCAGGAGTGCCGCCGTACGGTCCGCCGCGCGGGCGACGGTCGGCCACAGGTCGGCCATCCCCTGGCTGGCGACGGGGTCAGCGGGGTTCTGCTTCATGTACCAGAACCACACCGCCCACGGCACCCACCCGTTGCCGTCCAGCTGGGCTTCCCGCCCGTCAGGGGTGTCGCCGGTGTGGTCGTAGCGGGCTTCCCACTCGCCGTCAGGCCGCTGGAGCGAGGCCAGGTGGCGCAGCACGGCGAGTGCTTCTGAGCTGTGGCCGGTGGCGGCGTACGCGGCGGCGGCCCAGCTGCCGTCACGGGGCCAGGTGTACTTCCAGATGGTCCACCAGGAGGCCGAAACCGCGCCGTCGGGCGCGGTCAGGAGTTTCATGTCGAGGAGGGCGCGCTGGGCCATGTCGCGGGTCTGCGGCGTACGGCCGGGTATCGCGCCCTGGGCCAGCCACGCCTGCTCGGCGGCCGTCGGCGGGGTGTCCGGGGCGTCGACCGGAAGGGTGACGAGCCCGTCGGGGCCGGCTGCGATGCCGCCCATGAGCAGCGGCCGGGTGGTCGGGCGCTCAGGGGAGGCGCCGACGACACTGAGGACGATGGCGACTGTCACGGCAGCGGCTACGAGGGCGAAGAGTCGGCGCACTGTCCGCCTCATGCGCGCCCCTTCGTCCTGGTGGCGGGCCGCCGGTAAGCCGGACCGCATAAATGTTATTAAAAGTGTACGGACGTGTTGGATGGCGCGCCGGGCCGGTGCACAACCGCCGGTGACAGGCGTCGTAGGCTCCCCTCGTTACGGAATCCGTCACGGCGCTCGTCACGCAGGTCGTGACGCAGTGCGTCACGCAGTCCGTTACTCGTTCCGTTACGCAATCAACCAGTCCATGCCCTTTGGTGGTCGAGCAGACGCATGAGTGAATCGAACCGGCGCTCTTTCCTTCGCGGAGTCGGCCTCGTCGGCGCCGGTGCGGTGGCCGGCGGTGGAGCCGTCGCCGGGATCAGCGCGCTCCCCGGCGACTCCGGCAAGCCGAAGCACGGCCCCGCCACCCCGGCCGACCGGCACCAGCACCCCAAGCACAGTCACCTCGGGGTCAACTGGAGTGTCGACACCGACAAGAAGCTCATCGCCCTGACGTTCGACGACGGCCCCATGCCGAACTGGACGCCGATGGCACTGGACACGCTGCGGGCGGCCGACGTCCCAGCGACGTTCTTCCTCGTCGGCCAGCGGGTCGAGAAGAACGCGGCGATCCTCAACGGCCACGACCCCAGGCACGAGTTCGGCAACCACACGTGGGCGCACAAGAACCTCGCCACGATGGGCGCCGACGAGGCGTACGAGGCGATCCGCCGGGCGCACGACGCGATCGAGAAGGTCGTCGGGAAGGAACCGACGCACCTGCGGCCGCCGTACGGACACCTGGGCGGCACGACGCTGCTCGCCGCGGCGAACCTCGGCTACAACCTGACCCTGTGGTCCTTGCAGATGGTCGAGTCGGAGTACGTCGACAATCCGCCGGGCCTGGTGAAGTACATCGTGGACGCGGCGGTGCCTGGCACGATCCTGCTCGCCCACGACACCGGCCCGCAGGACCGCCTGGTCGCGCTCAAGGGTCTCGCCGACATGGCGAAGGGACTGCGGGCGAAGGGGTTCGAGTTCGTGACGGTGTCGGAGCTGATGAAGGAGCAGAAGCAGTAAGGCCGTACGGACTGCGCCTCAACCCTCGCGCAGCTTCTGGCCGCCTTCGCCGATGAGCTTGCCATCGGCGTCGAAGGCGAGCAGCAGGGCGTGTGAGGAGTTGTTGGTGGTGATGGCGAACGTGCGTACGCCCGGCCCCCGGCGGTCCTCGACGGTCTCCCCGGCCTGGGACTCTCAGCCCCGCTCGGTCCCCTTGGCCCCCGGCCGCAGGTGCGCCGGCAGCGCGCACGCCGCCGTGCCGCCCGGCATCCTGTCGCGGTTCTTCGCGATCAGCTTGTAGACGGCGGCGGCGATCCACTTCACCGGCGGAACACGGATGAGTCCGCCGAGGACGGCGTACGGCCCTCCGGCGCTCAGCAGGAGTTTCGCGACGGCGTCAGCGCCCCCGTACACCCGCCCGGTCGGGGTGACCCACAGCAGTTCGTACTCGGCGCGTTCCTGGTCGACGCCGTATTCGGCCAGGTCGTCGACGAACTGCCAGGCGGTGATGTCCGCGTCGAACGGGATGTGGTCCTCAGCGAACTGCACGCAGCGGGTGCAGAAGGCGCAGTCGCCGTCGAAGATCAGAGTCGGGCGGGCCATGGGTGTCCTCTCACAGGATGAGCGTGATCGTCGCGTGCGGAATACCCGCGGAAACGCCGTCTCCCGTACACGACGGTCAAGTTGCCGCGGGGGTTCGGACAAAGGGCCGGGCAGGGGTTCGGGCAGACCTTCAGGCAGTCGGCCAGGCGTCCGCGAGCATCGCCCTGGTCTCCGCGAGCAGCTGCGGCAGGACCTTGGTGTGCCCCACCACCGGCATGAAGTTCGTGTCCCCGCCCCAGCGCGGGACTATGTGCTGGTGCAGGTGCGCGGCGATGCCCGCCCCGGCGACGTGGCCCTGGTTCATGCCGATGTTGAAACCCTGCGCACCCGAGGCCCGGCGCAGCGCGGTCATGCCCCGCTTGGTGAAGTCGGCCAGCTCGGCGGTCTCGGCAACGTCCAGGCCGGTGTAGTCGGCGACGTGGCGGAACGGCACGATCATCATGTGGCCGCCGTTGTACGGATACAGGTTGAGCACCGCGTACACGCTGGTCCCGCGGGCCACGACGAGCGCTTCGACGTCGCTCATCGCGGGGATGGAGCAGAACGGGCAGCCCTCGTCCGGCTCGGGACCGGTGGGCTTGTTCTCCCCTTTGATGTACGCCAGCCGGTGCGGTGTCCACAGGCGCTGGAACCCGTCCGGCTCGCCCACCCCGTTCTGCAGTTCCAGCTCCGGCTCGCTCGTCATGGACGGCAGCATATGACGTGGGCGGGGTGCTGCTGCCTGCGGGTGACCATGGACTTACGCGCTACGACCTACTTTGATGTCGCGATCTCCGTATCCTGGCTGTGACGAACCGAGCCGATCGGAGGCCCGAGGTGAGCGCGACCACCGCACCTCGTTCTGGACACGCGACTGTGCCCCCTATGCCGGGGAACGACATCCCCTCCGTCCGGGCTGCGTTCGCCGCACTGGCTCCCGGCCGACTCGCGCACTTCGACCAGGAACTGGCCGAGGCCGCCGAACAGGCCCGGACCACGTCGGCCATAGCGCCGCTTCGCCTGTTCGTCTTCACCTGGCGGCAGCGGTTCTTCCTGGACCGCGACCCGGTGGTTTCCGCCCGGGTGACGTCGTTGGAGGAACGCGCGCAGACGGGCCCGGATGCGGCAGCGGCGGCCGCTGAGCTGTCCGCGTTGCTGCGACTGGCGTCGCAGGCCGCTGCCTCTTGACCGAACCCGACGAGCCGTGGGTGCTGGATCTCGACCTGGTCGCTGACGCACTCGCCGCACTCCCCCTGCGTGTCCAGGCCGAGTTCCTGAAGGCCGCAGATGCCCTGTGCGCAGACGGCCCCTGTGTCACCGGCCGCCCCATGAACCCGGACAAGCCCCACGGCATCCAGCAGGTCGACATCGCCACCGGGGACTGCTTCCTGCAATATCTGGCTCTGGTCCGGGGCAAGCGGGTCGTGGCGATCAATCTCGTCTGGATCGGCTGACTCAGCCGCCGGCCAGCAGCGCGGCCACCTTCGCCCGTACGGCCTCCTGGTCGAACCCCCGCACCGTCGCGGTCGTGCGCCGCCGCAGGACGTCGTCGACGGTGACCGCCCACTCGTGGTCGCGGGCGAAGACGACCTGTGCGGCGATGTCCGGCCCTTCGGGGTGGAGCCGTTCGCCGAGCGCGGGGTCCTCCTCGACCAGGCGCATGACCTTGTACGCGTAGGACCCGTAGTGCTTCGCCAGGTGCCCCGCCACAGCCGCGTCGATCATTCCGGCGGTGTCCGGGTTGGCCTCGGCTTCGAGGAGGACACGCTGCGCGACGGCGTTCGGGTCGGCGATGCCGGGGAGCGGCATGGCGCGCAGCTGCGGCAGTCCGGTGCCCTCGCCGAGCGGGTGGCCGGGGAGCTTGGCCAGGTGGTCGAAGACGACCCGGCCGATGTGCCGGTAGGTGGTCCACTTGCCGCCCGCCACGGACAGCATGCCGCCGCGGCCTTCGGTGACGACCGTCTCGCGTTTGGCTTTGGCGACGTCGCCGGGACCGCCGGGCAGGACGCGCAGTCCGGCGAAGGAGTAGACGATGTCCTCCCGGCGCAGCGCTTCGGCTCTCACCGCGTGGGCCGCTTCGCCGAGGATCTGGTCGGTGTCGGCTTCCGTGCAGCGGACGTCGGCGGGGTCGCCGGTGTACTCCTCGTCGGTGGTGCCCAGGAGCAGCCGGTCCTCCCACGGGATGGCGAAGGACACCCGTGTCTTGTCGATGGGGACGGTGAGCGCGGCCTTCCACGGGTTCTTCTGCTTCAAGACCAGGTGGGAGCCCTTGGACAGCCGGACGCTGGGTTCGGCGTGCGCGTCCTCGAGGCGGCGCAGGTGGTCGGTCCACGGGCCGGTGGCGTTGAGCACGAGCCGGGCGTCGACGCCGATCGACGAGCCGTCCGTACGGTCGGACAATTCCGCGCCGGTGACGCGGCCGTGCTGGTTCTTGCGCAGCGCGACGACTTCGGCGTGGTTGAGGACGACCGCTCCGGCGTCGACGGCGGCGCGGACGGTCATCACGGCGACACGACTGTCGTTCATCTGGTGGTCGTAGTACATCGCGCACGCGCGCAGGTCGTCCGTACGCAGGTCGGGGACCCAGTCGGCCTGGGCCTTCTGCGGGCTGATGACCTTGCCGGTGCCGTCGCCGAAGGCGGACAGTGCGGAGTAGAGGAAGACTCCGGCACCGAGCACGGGCGCGCTGACCGGGCCGTTCTTCAGCACGGGCACGAGGAACGTCAGCGGGCTGACCAGGTGCGGGGCGATGGACGTGCCCAGTGCGCGGCGCTCACGGTGGTTCTCGGCGACCAGTTTCAGGTTGCCGTTCTGCAGGTAGCGCAGGCCGCCGTGGACGAGTTTGGACGAGGCCGAGGAGGTGGCGCCCGCGAAGTCGCCGGCGTCGACCATGGCGACCCGCAGGCCGGTCTGCGCGGCGGTCCAGGCGACGGCGGTGCCGAGGATCCCGCCGCCGATGACCAGGAGGTCGAACCGGCCGCGGGACAGTTCGTCGCGGGAGCGGGCGCGCTCGGCGGAAGCGTGCGGCGCAAGAGACGGGATGGTGTGCGCAGCAAGCGGAGCGGGGGCGGTCTTCATGCTTCGTACACACCGTCTTACGTCGTTGCGGACAGGCACTGCGGGGCGCTCACCATGGCGGGATGCCGACTGGTTGTTCGACTGGAACGCCCCGACAGGTGGAGAACGAGGGCGGGCCCCGGAGGGTTCCCTCCAGGGCCCGGCCCGCTCTTCGACCGCGCCGGCGATCGGCATGCCGTTCGGTTCACCCCCGCTCACGCGGGGCGTCCTGCTCAGACTTGGATCCGGCGCTCCACAGCGTCGACGATCTCAGCGATGGCGTCCGCGATCAGAACGCCGTTCTTCTGCTCACCACTGCGGTAGCGGAACGACACCGCGCCCGCCTCCATGTCCTCGTCGCCGGCGATCAGCATGAAGGGCGCCTTCGCCTTCTGGTGGTTTCTGATCTTCTTCTGCATGCGGTCGGACGAAGCGTCCACCTCGACCCGGATGCCCCGCTTCTTCAACTGCGCCGCGACCTCCTGGAGGTACGGCACGTGCGCGTCCCCGATCGGGATGCCCACCACGGTGACCGGCGACAGCCACGGCGGCATCGCGCCCGCGTAGTGCTCGAGCAGCACCGCGAAGAAACGCTCGATGCTGCCGAACAGTGCACGGTGGATCATCACGGGGCGCTGCTTGGAGCCGTCGTCCGAGGTGTACTGGAGGTCGAAGCGCTCCGGCAGGTTGAAGTCGACCTGGATGGTCGACATCTGCCAGGTCCGGCCGATCGCGTCGCGCGCCTGCACGGAGATCTTCGGACCGTAGAAGGCGGCGCCGGCCGGGTCCATGACCAGGTCGAGGCCCTGCTTCTCGGCGGCCTGCCGCAGGGTCTCGGTGGCCTCTTCCCAGTTCTCGTCCGACCCGATGGACTTCTCCGGGTCGCGGGTCGAGAGCTCCAGGTAGAAGTCCTCCAGGCCGTAGTCGCGCAGCAGGTCGAGCACGAAGGTGAGCAGCGAGTCGAGCTCGCCGGCCATCTGCTCGCGGGTGCAGTAGATGTGCGCGTCGTCCTGGGTGAACCCGCGGGCGCGGGTCAGGCCGTGCACGACGCCGGACTTCTCGTAGCGGTAGACCGTACCGAACTCGAAGAGGCGCAGCGGCAGTTCGCGGTAGGAGCGGCCGCGCGCACCGAAGATCAGGTTGTGCATCGGGCAGTTCATCGGCTTGAGGTAGTAGTCCACCTCGCCGTCGAGCTTCATGGGCGGGTACATGCCGTCGGCGTACCAGTCCAGGTGGCCCGACTTCTCGAACAGGGTGCCCTTGGTCGCGTGCGGGGTGTAGACGAACTCGTAGTCCGCCTCTTCGTGCCGCTTGCGCGAGTAGTCCTCCATCGCGCGGCGGATGACGCCGCCGCGGGGGTGGAAGACGGCGAGCCCGGAGCCGATCTCCTCGGGGATGGAGAACAGGTCGAGCTCGGAGCCCAGCTTGCGGTGGTCGCGCTTGGCGGCCTCCTCAAGGAAGGTCAGGTGTGCCTTGAGCTCGTCCTTGGTGGGCCACGCGGTGCCGTAGATGCGCTGGAGCTGCTTGTTCTTCTCGCTGCCGCGCCAGTAGGCGGCGGCAGAGCGCATCAGCTTGAACGCGGGGATGTTCCGGGTGGTGGGGACGTGCGGGCCGCGGCACAGGTCCTTCCACTCCAGGTCGCCGGTGCGCGGGTGCACGTTGTCGTAGATGGTCAGCTCGCCGGCGCCCACCTCGACGGCCGCGCCTTCGCCCGCGGTCGCGGCCGAGCCCTTGAGCCCGATGAGCTCGATCTTGTACGGCTCGTCGGCCAGTTCGACGAGGGCTTCCTCGTCGGTGGTGACGCGTCGGGAGAACCGCTGCCCCTGCTTGATGATCTCCTGCATCTTCTTCTCGATGCGCTTGAGGTCTTCGGGGGTGAACGGGGTCTCGACGTCGAAGTCGTAGTAGAACCCGTCCTTGATGGGCGGGCCGATGCCGAGCTTCGCGGCGGGGAAGAGGTTCTGCACGGCCTGCGCCAGCACGTGGGCGGCGCTGTGCCGCATGACGTTGAGACCGTCCTGCGAGTCGATGAGGACGGGCTCGACCTCGTCGCCGTCGAGGACGACGTACGCCAGGTCCTTAAGTTCCCCGCCGACGCGCGCGGCCACGATGGACCGGTCGCCGTCGAAGAGCTCGGCGGCGGTCGTGCCCGTAGTCACCACGCGCTCGTCCCGTTCGGAATCGCGTTTGATGAATACTCGGGCCTCGGACACCGCTGTCTCCTGACATGGGGGTTGGTTCTTACAGCCCTGATGTTATCGAGCCGCAAAGGTCCGGCGCGCCAGGGTTTGCCGGAGCTCGTCCCAGGAGGACCCGCGGAGCGCTCAAGCTCACCGACTAGCCATCCGGGGAAGGCCCGCGGAACGCTCAAACTCACCGGCACCCGTCCGGGGAGGGCTTACAGCACGCTCAGGGCTACCGGCCCTCGTCTCTACCGGCCCTCGTCTCTACCGGCCCTCGTCTCTACCGGCCCTCGTCTCTACCGGCCCTCGTCTCTACCGGCCCTCGTCTCTACCGGTCCTCGTCTCTACCGGTCCTCGTCCGAGTACGGCCTGCGGAGCTCACACTCGACATCCGCCGCAGCGGGGCGCACCGTGAGCAGCGCCCTGGCCCGCTTCCGGTCGACGTTGGTCTCGTACCACGCGTCGTGGCCCGCTTCCAGGTCCCGCTGGACGGGCCCGAGCAGGCAGGACCGCTGCGGTTCGGGCAGCCGGTCCAGCCACGGGACGGCGGAGGCCGACAGTTCCTCCAGGTCCCGGGTGTCGATGGAGCCCTGCGTCTCGTAGCGGTCCAGGCCGTTGCGGGCGATCAACGCGTCCGGCGAGGCGAGGCCGACGGTCAGCAGGATCACCGCACCGGTCAGCCCGGCCAGGCGCGGCAGCTGCCGGGCGACGGGCCGCCCCAGTCCGGCGAGCAGGATCAGGAACAGCAGCACGCCGAGCCAGGTCTCCAGCGTCGCCGCGCACACCCGCAGGCGGGTCAGGCCGGACATCTCGACGTACAGGTCGAGCCGGCGCAGCGCCGACGCCACGACGACGATCGTCAGTACACACAGCGCGCCGAGCAGTCCGGCGAGCAGCCGGTGGCCCGGTTCCCCGCGCCCGGGCCCGAACCGCGAGGCGACGGCGATGACGACCAGCGTCAGGGCCGTGGCGACGACCAGGATCCCGAACCCTTGACGGGCGTACTCGGAGTAGTTCATCCCACTGCGCTCGACGACATCCCGATAGCCGCCGAAGAGCACCGCCGCCTGCACATAGACGAAAGCCAGGAAAACCACGTCGAGGACAAGCAGCGGCAGGGCCCATTCGAGGGCGCCGCGCGCCTTCGGGCGCGGCTTGACGGCGTCGGGCACGTGGGGGCGGGCCGCGACGCGGCCCACCGCGAGGGTCAGGAGCCCGGCGGGCAGGGCAAGGACGATGGTCGAGTACGGGTCGACCCTGGGCATCAGGCCGGTGGCCGCGGCGGCGAAGACACTGTCCGCCGCGGCGAACAGCGCGCCGAAGACGGCCACGAGCACGAGCGTGCTGAACAGCGGCCACCGGAGCGATGTCCGGACTCTGACGCCACGAAAACCCCACGCCGCGGCCTTGGGGAGCGCCCCGAGCACCGCCCACGGGTGCCGGAGCACCGCCCGCCATGTCCAGCCGCCGCACAGCGCGAGGCTGCCGAAGCCGAACGCCGCGACGCTGGTGAACGGGTGCAGCCAGTTGTCGTCCCGCACGACGGGCAGTGCGGCGAACGCGACGGCCACCGCCGCCCACACGCCGTTCCAGAGGTCGATGTGCGGGCTGCGCCGGACGGTCGCCAGTGCGGCGAGCAGCATGAGCACGACCAGGTTCGCGCCGATCGCGTCCTGGAACGTTGCGGCGGCGAACCCGGCGGCGGCCAGGGCCAGGAGCAGCACGCCGACTGTCGCGGCGCCTTCCTCGCGGTGCGGCTTCGGTGCCGGGGCCGGGCCGACCGGCGCCCAGAACCGCTCCGTCGGATCAGCGGACGGCTTGGTCACCTCGACTCACCCTGACCGGGGACTGCCCCGCACACCACGTAGTTCTGCACCGGCCGGTCCCGGAGGATGTCGCGGGCCCGCTCGCGGGCGACGCTCGTCGCGTACCAGGGGACATCGTCCCCGATGTCTTCGGCGATCTTCTCCAGGACGCAACTGCGCAGCGGCTCGGGCAACTTGTCGAGCTCGGGGACGGCCGCCGGGGACAGGTCCCGCAGGTAGTCCCGGTCGATCTTCTGGGTGCGTTCGAACCGGTCCACGCTGTGCTGGGCGATGAGCGCGTCCGGCGAGGCGAAGGCCAGGACCCCGAGGGTCAGTACGGCCGCCGCCGCGGTCAGCCGGGGCAGCGCGCGGGCGACGGGCCGGAACAGCAGCGCGGCTAGGAGCAGCAGCAGTGCGGCGGAGATCCAGACTTCGACCGCGCCGGTGGTGAGCCGGGAGCGGGTGAGCCCGAAGTCGTCGACGTACTCGTGCGAGCGGTACAGCGCGGCGGCGGCGATGACCAGCGTCAGCGCGCACAGGACGCCGGACAGGAACTTCACGGCGCGCCGGTCCTGCGGCCGGGCGCGGGGCACGGCGTACAGCGCTACGGCGAGCACCACGAGGGTCAGCGCGGTGGCGGTGAGGAGTGCCAGGAAGCCTTGACTTTCGTACTGGGCCCGGCTGGTGTCGTCGCCCAGCGGTCCGTCGGCTCCGCCGAACAGGACGACGCACTGGAGGGTGGCGAAGCCCAGGAACAGCAGGTCGAGTACGGCCAGCGGCAGCAGCCACTCGATGCGGCCGCGCAGTGCCGGGGTCGGCAGCGCGGGCGTCGGCCACCGGCGGGGCTTGACCGCCGCACTGGCGGCGACCAGCGCGAACGCGGTGCCGACGGCGGCGAACACGAGGCGCAGCATGAACGTTTTGGCACTACCGCCGCCGTCGTCGTCGGGCGCGAGTGCGGTGAACAGGTCGGCGAACACCGTGTCGGCCGCGGCGAACAGCGCGCCGAAGACTGCGGCCAGGACACCGGTGATGAGCAGGGCGCGCAGGAGCGCACCGCCGCTGCCGCGCCGGTTTCTGGTGAGTCCGGCGAAGCCGTTGAGTGCCCAGTCGAGGCCGTGCGGGAGGGCGGCGAAGACGGCGAACGGCCGGGAGAGCACCGCCCACCAGCCGCGTCCGCCGGCCAGCGCGAGGGAGCCGGCACCGAGTGCCGCGGCGAAGACGGCGGGCAGCAGCCAGGACTCAGCGGTGAGCAGGGGCACGGCGGTCAGGGCCAGCCCGAGCAGGATCCACACGAACGCCCACGGCCCGCGGCGGCGCTCGGTGACCGTCGTTGCCTCCGGTTCTGCTTCCGGGGAAACCGGAGAAGACGTCGTACGGGTCCGCAGCGCGACGTAGGCCGTCACCCCGGCGGCCAGGGCCACGGCCAGCAGGTTGACGCCGACACCGTCGACGAGCGTCGTGGTGGCCAGCGCGGGGACGACCGCGGCTGCGAGTACGGCCCGCGGTGCTCCGGGGCGCTCGAAGCGCGGCGTCCGCTTGACGACGACCGGCGGCACGGGCGGCGTCCAGCCCGGCGGCGGGCCGAAGAACCGGGCAGGGCGTTCCTCGTACGGATTGCCCCCGGACGGGGCCGACGGCTGCGGCTGATCAGGTCTCTGCGGTTCTTCCGGCGGTTGTGTCATGGGTTCCCCTCCCCTGGCGGCGCCCTCCTCCCCACTTCCGGTGACAGACCGGAAACCTTCGGCGGAACGGCTGGAAAAGCTGTTCCCTGCGTGGAGGGCGGCGGCGATCACCCTAGGGGCGGTGACCAGGGGTTTGTCACTCCACAACCGGCCTGTGACTACCTTGAAGCATTCACGCCCGGATTTGCCCCGGAAACTCCGTGGTCGTCACACACCCCGGTCGGCGACCACGTCCCCCGGCGGACGCACGCGGCAAAGATTTCCCGCCCCGACTCTTGTTCGCTGATCCGTTCGGGTGAGAATGTGCGCATGACCTTCCGGACGGACCACCAAGCCGCGCTTCCGCGGCCTGCCGTCCGTGCCCGGACCGTCCGCTGGTTTTCCGTCCTGCTGCTGGCGTGCACCGGGGTGTTCGGCGCGGCCGGAAACGCCCACGCCGGGAACACACCGCCGACGGTACGCCCCGCCCCCCAGCCGACGCTGTGCCCGATGCACGCCGCGGAGCACCCGGAGGGCGCGGGCAGCGGTCCGTGTGAGCGGGACACCCCGCAGTGCGTGCCGTCCACCGTCCCGCCCCCGCTGCCCGCCCTGCCGGGCCCGGCGGTCCTGGTGCGGCTCCCGTGGACGGCCGTACCCGACGGCGGCACCGCTGTCCCGCGCGGCGGGGAGCGTCCCGTACCGGATCTCAACGTCCTTTGTGTGAACCGGACTTAGACCGTACGACGCAGACAGTCGCTCCCGTACGCACGTCTTGATCCCGAAGGGCAGAAACCATCATGGGGCAGCAGTCCCGTACGTCCGGCACATCCGACAGTGCCGAGTCCAAGAACACCGGAACAAAGAGCGCGGCCAAGAACAGCAAGCGCCAGGCCAAGGACGAACGGCTGGGCGCGGCCCGGCAGCGGATCGCCGCCGAGCGCGACGCGCAGCGCAAGTCCGACCGGCGGCGTTCGATAATCCTCGGCTCCGTCGGCACGGCGGTGGCCACGGCGGTCGTCGCCGGTCTCGCCTTCGTCGTCCTGGACAGCGATGACAACAAGCCGAAGACCGCCGCCGACGGGCGGAAGTTCACCGGGGCCAAGCTGGTCGCCGACGTGAAGCCGGCCACCGGAACGGTCAGCCCGATCGAGGGTGTGACCGTGTACAAGGCGGCGCAGGGCCACAAGCCGAACCAGGAAGTGAAGTACAACGAGGTCGCCCCCGTGGGCGGTGAGCACGACCCGTACTGGCAGAACTGCGGCGTGTACGACAAGCCGGTGGAGGACCGGTACGGAGTGCACTCGCTGGAGCACGGTGCGGTGTGGATCACCTACCAGCCCGGGCTCCCCGCCGACCAGCTGGAAAAGCTGAAAGCGAAGGCGAAGGGCAAGACGTACATGCTCCTGAGTCCGTACGACGGGCTCCCGAAACCTGTCATGGCCACCGCCTGGGGCCTGCAATTGAAGCTGGACAGCGCCGACGACCCGCGCCTGGACAAGTTCATCGCCGCATACCGGGAGGGCCCGCAGACTCCGGAGCCGGGGGCGTCCTGCACCGGTGGCATCGGAAAGCCGCTGTCGTGAAGTTCCCGGTGCGGGCCCGGCTGGCCGTCCCGGCGGCTGCCGTGGCCCTGTCCCTCGCGGTACTGACCGGGTGCGGCTCGGACGGCTCGGACGACAAGGGAGCGGCCGCGGCCTCCCCCGCGCCGAGCGCCACGATCGGTCCGGCCCCGGCCGCGGTGACCGATCCGCCCGCAGACGGTTCCGTGGACGCCGGGTTCAGCCGGGACATGCGGGTGCACCACGCACAGGCCGTGCAGATGGCAATGCTGGTGCGCGACCTGACCGGCGACGAGGCGACCCGGCGGCTCGCGTACGACATCGCGACGTCCCAGCAGGAGCAGATCGGCCGGATGGCCGGCTGGCTGCAGTTGTGGGGCCTGCCGCTGGCGTCGGTGAACCCGGTGATGCAGTGGATGTCGCCGGGCGCGATGGGTGAGCACGCCCGGCACGCGGCGACCGGGCTGATGCCGGGCATGGCCACCCAGGAGCAGTTGGACACCCTGGGGACACTGCGCGGCAAGGACGCCGAGGTGATGTTCCTGCGGCTGATGATCACGCACCACGAGGCAGGTGTCGCGATGGCCAGGGACGCCCAGGAGCACGCCCGGGTGCAGCAGGTCCGCGATCTGGCCCGGACGATGGTTGAGGGCCAGAGCGGGGAGATCGACCTGATGCGTCAGATGCTGGCGGCCCGCGGCGTCTGATCGACGGCGTCGGCCTCCACGAGCAGGTCGGTGACGCTCCGGTCGCCGGCGCTCCTGTCCGGTACGGCCGGCTCCGGAGCGCCGCGCTCCGGAGCGGTCATTCCGGTGATGTCCAGGTCGGTGATGTCCAGGTCTGTGGCGGCGCGGCCGGTGATGTCCAGGTCGGTGATGTCCAGGTCTGTGGCGGCGCGGCCGGTGACGGCCAGGTCGGTAACGGCAAGGTCTGTGGCGGCAAGGTCTGTGGCAGCCCCCGCGGCTGCCACAGACCGGCGGCGCCGGACCAGTCTGACGATCTTCGTGGGTATCCCCACCAGGAGTGGGACCGAAGCCCCGAGGATCATTCCGCCCAGTGCGACACCCAGTGGGCTGCTGTGCACGAACTTGCCGGTCAGCGTGCCGAGCGTCGTCGCGTAGGCGACAGACACCAGCGCGCCCACCGCGGTCGCCGCGCGGAAACGGTTCTTTGGGTACCCTGTGCGGCCCGCGAGCATGTTCACCGCGGTCCTGCCCCCCGGCAGGAACCTGGTCGCCACCAGGGTCGGCATGCCGCCCTTGTCGAGGGTCCGCTGGGCGAGGTCGAAGGCCTTCTTCCGTCGCGGCCCCAGCGTGTCCGAGCCGTTGCGGCGGAGTCCCGCGCGACCCACTGCGTACGCGACCTGGTCACCGAGGAACGCCGCGACGGCACCCAGCATGAGTATCAGCAGCAGCCGGCCGTACTGGCCGCTCGACACGGCGCTGGCCGCCATGATCAACTCGTCCCCGGGTATCGGGGGGATCACCGAGTCCATCCCCACCATGGCCGGAAGCACCAGCCACAGCCACGGGGATATGAGTAGACCCGCGCCGGCGTCAGTCATGACACGGCCCTTGTCCGCGCCGTCCGACACCCGCTTGGGGGTGTCGACGCCTCAGAATCTTCGCTATCAGTCACCCTGGAATCATCGCGCGGACGTCCCACGCCGTGGACGGGGGGTCGAGCGGTCATGGGCTGTCATCTCCGATACGCCTGAGCAAACCCAGACAGACTACCCGATATGCAGGGCGCGGAGAGTGGCTGTCCCGTCACTCGACTCGGGCGCGATGGACCCGGCGGGCCCATCGCGCCCGGGAAGTCCGCCGCGTCCGTCAGGCCCGCTCCGCGACACTGCGCTCCACGCAGAACTCATTGCCCTCGATGTCGCACAGGACCACCCAGCCGGTGCCGTCCGGTTTCCGCCGGTCGTCGACCAGCTTCGCGCCGAGGCCCTGCAGCCGCTCGACCTCCCCGTCCCGGGTGCGGTCCTGCGGCTGGAGGTCGAAGTGGAGCCGGTTCTTGACCGACTTGATGTCCGGAACCAGCAGGAACAGCAGACCCGGCGCCTCAAGGAGCACCTCCGGGTCACCGGGCTCGTCTTCGGGGTGGATCGGGGTGTCCAGGACCGCGGACCAGAAGGTCGCCAGGGTGTACGGGTCGGCGCAGTCGACGCTGGTGTGCCGGATACGGGAAGTCATAGGGGCAGACACTCGCGCGTCGGCGCGGTCATCGCAAGTGAATATTCCGGGGCGCGGATCCGGCGCGCGGCCGAACAGCAGGGAAGCCCGGCGCCGGGTCGCGGAACCCCGCGGAAAAGGCGGGCCCGCTAATCGCCCGGGAGTGCGCGGGACTTTCACCCGGACGACAGCGCGGACGCTTCCCGGAGCGGAAGCGTCCGCGCGGACTATTCGACAACGCATCAGACGAACCGTCAGAACGGCAGTGCCAGACCGTACTTCCACAGGTACAGGCCAACGGCCGCACCAAGGAGCAGCAGGCCCACGACCAGGATGATGATGTTGCGGCGCCGGGCCTTCGGGTCCAGTGCCTTGTTCGCCGCCCGGCCCGCCTGGTGCTTGGTCCAGATGAGCGCGCGCTGCGCCCAGACGAACTCGGTGCCCAGGATCGCCAGCCCGACCAGGATCGCCGGGATGCCGGGTCCCGGTATGACGCACATGACGATGCCGGCCACGACCGTCGCGAAACCGACGAGGCCGATCCCGATCTTCCAGGTCATGTGCAGGGTCCTGGAACGTTTGACGAAGGCCGGCGCCTTGGATTCGAAGGCCTTGACCGCGTCGGCGGCCGTCTTCTCCATGCTGGAGCGCTCGTCGAACCCCGCGCCGGGGCCGCCGTCCGCCCCGGGGATCACCCCGTTGTCGTCCCGCACCGCGCCGGCGCCGCCGGTGGCTCCCGTGTCCATCCGTGTGTCCCCTCTTCGCCCTTCATGTCCCTCATGTCCCTCATGCCCCTCATGCCCCTCATGCCCCTCATGCCCCTCATGCACCACATGCACCACATGCCCCCGCATCCCTGAACGCGGCCGGGCCTTGGCGGGCCCGGCATGGATTCCCGCCGGAGAGGCAAACGCTACAAGGGCGCGGCGCGCCGCCGCAGGGGCCCGGGACGTACGCCCCGGCGCGGTCCGGCACGGCTGCCGCGTCCCGGACCCGATCCGGACACTGCGTCCACAACCGCGCTGCGAGCACTCCGGCACGGCCCGGGTCCGGGTCCGGTTGAAATATGGGAGTTGCAGGAAAAGGCCTCTCCACTCGGCCTTAAGGAGTACCCAGAGCCGCGTATATCGGGCAACGACGTTTACGAACCACCTGAAGGTGGGATGTTGCGATCGCCGACGTGCGAATCCCCGAGCGCACACTGAGCGAAAGGCCTTGGCGCTTATGAACACCACGGTCAGCTGCGAGCTGCACCTGCGCCTCGTCGTTTCGAGCGAGTCGTCCCTGCCGGTCCCGGCCGGGTTGCGTTACGACTCCTCGGACCCCTATGCGGTACATGCCACCTTCCATACAGGCGCCGACGAAACCGTCGACTGGGTGTTTGCCCGGGACCTGCTCGCCGAAGGTCTGCGCCAGCCGACCGGTACCGGCGACGTGCGGGTGTGGCCCTCCCGGAGTCACGGCCAGGGCATCGTGTGCATCGCCCTGAGCTCCCCGGAAGGGGAGGCCCTCCTCGAAGCCCCGGCGCGTGCGCTGGAGTCCTTCCTCAAGCGCACCAACGCCGCGGTGGCCCCCGGCAACGAACACCGGTTCTTCGACCTCGACCGGGAACTGACACAGATCCTCGCCGAGAGTTGACCGCACCCGCCCGCACCGGTCCGACCGGCCGCGGCACCGACCCGCCCGCAGGCGAACCTCGGGGACGCGGACCGGGACGGCGCCACAACAGCGGACACCCCGGCGGGCGCTGAAGAAACGACAGTAGGACGGTAGGCGAATTCCCCGGACCCGCCCCAGGGCCCGCCGGAAGGAATTCGACTCGAAGGCTTCGAAGAAGTCCCGTGCTTTTCGCTCAGACCGAAGTCGCAAGCATCGATTTCAGCGCCGGCGCCCCTCCCCGAGAGGGGCGTCGGTGTTTTTGCATACCGTACGGAAATTCCACCGCGAAACCGCCGGATTCTTTGACGCACCGTCAAGAAGGTTGTCCCGCGGACCCTCCGGACGATCAGACCGCGCTCCCGTGGCAGGCGCGGAACAGATGCGGACCACCGCACACCGCATACCTCATGTTCAACCACAAATGCCACAACCCGCACGGCGGCACTCCCCCACGCCGCCCGGCGGACCGCCTGGAAGACTGCCCGCATGAACGGACGTGATCTTCCCCTCCTCGACGTGTGGTGCGAACTCCAGTGCCCCGACTGCCGCACCGCGCTGGACGACCTGGCGCAACTGAGCGTGCGGTTCGGCCCCGGCCTCACGATCCGGCTGCGGCACTTCCCGCTGGCCCGGCACGCACACGCCCACAAGGCCGCCCAGGCCGCCGTGGAGGCCCGGGAGCAGCACGGGGACCCATGGCCCTTCGCGACGGCCGTCCTGGCCCGCGTACTGGAACTGGGATGCGCGGACACCGCCGGCGCGGAACGGCTCCTCGTCAAGGTGGCCGCGTCGGTCGGGCTCGACGCTGTCGCGATGAGGGCCGCTCTGCGGGACGGCCGCCACGCACCGGAGGTGGACGCCGACCACGCGGCCGGCCTGGCCCTGGGCGTGACCGGCACGCCGACGTACGCGATCGCCGGTCTGCTCCTGGACGGCGGCAAGGACCAGACAGGGCTGCGGGAACGCATCGAGAAGCTGCTCGCCGACTACTGACCCCCCGCCGGCCGACCGCTGGAGTGCCCGCCCGCGTCAGTCAGGTGTGCAGGCGTGCGGCTCAGAGCAGGATCTTGCCCAGGTGCCGTTCCTCGGTCCGGAACCCGTATGCCTCGCACAGGTGGCGGGCGTACGGCGGTTCCTCGTCCAGGTCCAGGTCCAGGGTCCGCCAGCCCGACTCGAAGGCCAGCCGGACCGCCCCGTCGAGCAGCGCCCGCCCCCAGCCCTCGTTGCGCCGGTCGGCGACCACTTCGAGGGCCAGGATCCGGCCGTGCGGTCCGCGCCTGCGGGCGGCCCCCTCACCGGGAGCGAGGAGAAGCGTGCCCACCCGCGTCCCGGCCACCTCCAGGGTGTACCCGTGCAGGACCGCGGAGGGCGTCAGCAGCGTCTGCGCGCGGCCCCGCGCCTGTACGGGGCTCCAACCGCCGCGGGCGAGCCGCTCCGCCGCCCTGTCGACCGCGCCGATCCGCGCGCTGTCCGTTTCCTCGTACCCCAGCGGGCGCAGCCGTACGCCGGCGCCGGGCCCGGACGGCAGGGTGCGGGCCCGCCTGGGGACGGCCAGGGTCATGGTCCGGCTGTCGGGGCGGTAGCCGAGGCTCAGCGCGAGCCGCATGCCCTGCGTCGCGCCCTCCGGGACGGTGACCGCGAGGCGTGTGCAGCGGCGACCGCGCAGGACCTCCTCCGCGGCCAGCATCGCGACGCAGGCGTGGCCGCGGCGCTGCCGCTCGGGGGTGACTTCCACGTGGTGGACCCAGCCGATGCCGGGGCCCCAGCGGCCCTGGTCGGCGAGGTGGATATGGCCGATGGGCCGGCCGTTGGCGCAGATCGCGTACCAGTGGCCCGCCGTCGGCGCGGCGGGTACGGGCACCGGGCGCAGTGTTGTGGTCATCGGGCATCCCCCTGTCCGACAGCAGCAGGCCCTCGCTTCCTGGCAGGTCGGTGCCGCAGCTCTCCCCCGTGTTGTGCCCTGCGCCACCCCCCGTCACCCCCGGCACCGGAACCCGCCGGTCCGGCGGGAGCAGGCCGGTCAGCGCGGGTCCGGGTCCTCGGCCGCGCGGGTGGCGAAGACCTCCATGGCCTTGCGGGTCAGCGGGCCCGGGGCGGGCAGTTCCCGGCCGTCGACGCGGTGCACGGCCTGGACGTCACGCAGGGAGGACGTGAGGAAGACCTCATCGGCCTGCATGAGTGTGTCAAAGGGCACGTCGAGCTCCTCGGCGCCGAGCCAGTCGACCACCAGCGCGCGGGTGACCCCGGCGAGCGGTCCGGCGGCCAGCGTGGGGGTGACGAGGCGGCCGTCGAGCGCGAGGAACACATTCGAGCCGGTGCCTTCACACAGGTTGCCCGCCGTGTTGGCGAACAGCGCCTCGGACGAGCCCCGTTCGATCGCGTAAGCCAGCATCTTGACGTTGTCGGCGTACGACGTCGTTTTCAGGCCGGTGGTGGGGGCGTTCTCGTTGCGGGTCCACGGGACGGTGCTTACGGCGGTGGTGTCCGGGCGCGGCTTCGCGGTGCCGAGGGCGACCACGAGGCTGGTGCCGTGGACGCCCCGGTCGGAGCCGAGCGGCCCGGGGCCGCCGGTGTAGGTGATGCGGAGTCTGCCCGTGCCGTCCAGCGGGTTCGCGGCCAGGACTGCGGCGCAGGCCCGGCGGACGAGCGCGCGGTCGGCCGCGGGCAGGCCGAGGCCGGTCGCCGAGCGGTCGAGGCGGTCCAGGTGGCGGCTGAGCGCGAACGCGACACCGTCGTTGACCTTCATCGTCTCGAACACGCCGTCGCCGACGGTGAAACCGTGGTCGACGACGGAGACAGTCGCCTCGTGCTCGTCGACCAGCCGGTCGCCGACCCAGATCTTCATGCGTGCTCTCCTGTGCTCTTCGCTGCTATTGCCAGGAGGTTACGGGCCTTGAGTTCAGTCTCAGCCCACTCCCCCTGCGGGTCGGAGTCGTACGTGATGCCCGCGCCGGTGCCGAAGCACAGCTGCCCGTCGCGGACGAAGAAACTGCGGATCCCCACGGCGAGCTCGGCCTCCCGCCGGTCGGCGTCGACCCAGCCGACCGCGCCGCAGTAGGGGCCGCGCGGGACGGGTTCGAGTTCGCCGATGATGCGCAGCGCGCTGGATTTCGGGGCTCCGCTGACCGACCCCGGCGGGAAGGTCCCGGCGAACAGCTCGGCACAGCCTGCTCCTTCGGTGAGCCGTCCGTCCACCTGGGACACCAGGTGGACCAGACCCGGGTGCTTCTCCAGCACGCACAGTTCGGGGACGGTGACCGAGCCGGGGCGGCACGCGTGGTTCAGATCGTTGCGGACCAGGTCCACGATCATCACGTTCTCGGCGTAGTCCTTGGGCAGCAGGTCGGCTTCGGTCGCGCCGGTGCCTTTGATGGGCCCTGAACTGACGTGGTCGCCACGCCTGCTGAGGTAGGACTCGGGTGACGCGCAGGCTATGTGGACGCCGTGCGCGGGAAGCTGGATGAGGCCGGCGTACGGGGCGGGGTTCCCCGCGGCGAGCAGCGCGGCGAGACCGCGGAGGTCGGGCGGGCCTGGTGGCAGCCCCGCGGTGAGCAGACGGCACAGGTTGACCTGGTAGACCTCGCCCTGCCCGATGTACGCGTGGATGCGGCGCACGCCGTCGCGGTAGGCCGCCGCGTCCAGGGATGTGCTCCAGGCGTCGGCGGCCAGGCCCGGCCAGTGGGCGGCGGGCAGCGGGGCTTCCCGTACGTGGGCGAACCGGGCGCACAGGGCAGTGCCCTCGAAGGAGACCGCGACCGCCCAGAAGCCGGCGGAGTCCAGCGCGGCGATGTCGTCGGTCACATCGAGGAGACCGGTGGCCAGGCGCGTGCCGAAGTAGGCCAGCGGCTCGGGCGGCAGGAGGCCCGCGGGAGGGACGGTCACGGTGCTCACAGGATCGGCGCGTTCAGGGGGGTGCTGTTGGTCGGGATCGCCGACACAGTGCATTTTAGGCAGCGAGGCGGCACAGTGGCGCCACAACCTTTTTCCGCCGCTTCTGAACTTCTGAAGGATTGCATTCGTGCTCTGTTCCATTTGCGGGGCCTGGTCCACCGCGTCAGACCGCTGCTCAGCCTGCGGTGCGGTTCCAGGGGGTCAGCCGGTTCCCGGTGCCCCGCCGCCGCCCGGCGGCAACCCCTACGCGCAGCCCAGTCAGGCCCAGGCCCCGAACCCGTGGGCCGCACCGGCCGGTCAGCCCGGCCCGTACGGCGCTCCCCAGAGCCCGACCCAGGTCTCCCCGGGGATGGTCAACGCCGGTATGCACCCCGGTATGCACCCCGGTATGCAGCCGGGCGCACAGCCGGGCATGACGTACCCGGGCACGCACCCCGGGATGCGGCCGGGCCCCTACGCCGCGCCGCCGATGCAGATGCCGTACGGAGCGGGCGGCTGGGGAGTCCAGCCGACCTTCCAGTCGCTGCGCGGCCTGGCGGTCTCGCTCTACGTGCTGTTCTCGGTGACGATGCTCGCCGCGGCACTGCGGTTCTTCGCAGAGGCCGGGCGCGCTTCGCTGATCTCCGACTGGGCCGACAACCCGCGCCTGGTCAACGAGGACGACGCTTCGGACGCTGACGCGTTCGTCTCGGCCGCCGGCGGTTTCTTCGCCCTGTCGATGCTCGCCACCGGCATCGTCTTCATCATCTGGTTCCACCGCTCGAGGAAGAACATCGAGCTGTTCGGCCCGCCGCCCACGGGCCTGTCGTCCGGCTGGGCCATCGGCGCCTGGTTCACCCCGGTGGTGAACCTGTGGTTCCCGAAGATGATCGCCCACGACGTGTGGAAGTCCAGCGACCCGCAGGCTCCGATGCGCGGCGGGGCCACCCCCGGCCGCCACGGGATCCTGTGGACCTGGTGGTCACTGTGGATCGGATCGTGGGTGTTCAGCTACATCAGCGTCTTCTTCAGCCCGGAGTTCGGTGCGAGTGAGTTCGACAAGTACGGCTACGGCCCGCAGGAGGCGTCCGACTACTTCGACGAATTGAAGCTGTCCGACTACAACGCGGCCTTCTCCTCACTGCTCTTCATCGCTGCGGCGGCGCTGGCCGTCGTCGTGGTCAAGAAGATCACCGGCTTCCAGCACCAGCGTGAGGCCTCCGCCTTCACGATGGCCGGCCAGTCGATGGGCGCACCGTGGGCCGGGGCTCCGGCCGGTCCCGGCGGCCCGCCGATCCCGCAGGCCCCCGGCTTCGGTCCCGTGCAGGGCGTGGTTCCCGGCCAGCCGTACGCCGGACAGCCGTTCCCTGGCCAGCAGTTCCCCGGCCATGCGGCTCCCGGCCAGCAGTTCGTCGGCCAGCCGGGCCCCGGTGGTCCGGCCCCGGCCCCCGCCGCCAACCCGTGGGGCGCGCCCGAGGCGTCCGGCGCAGCGGCTGCGCCCCCTGCGGCGGTCACCCCGGAGGCCACACCGGCCCCCGCCGCAGTCCCCGCCGCAGTCCCGGCCGCAGAGCCGGAACCGGAGCCGACGGTCGTCTCCCTGCGCAAGGAAGACCAGGCGTAGGCACTCAGAGAAAGTCCCCGACGGGTGCGGTTCCGTGTGCTCAGCACCCGTCGGTTGGCCCTCCCGGCGACGCTTCCGCAGGTCATCGCGGGAGTGCTGGTGCAGCCGTGCGGGTAACGGAATTTGTTCTGGCGGCGGTTTCCGCTAAAGTTCTTCTCGTCGCCAGGGAAGCGGAAACGCGGACCGGGTCAGACATGCGGACGTAGCTCAGCTGGTAGAGCATCACCTTGCCAAGGTGAGGGTCGCGAGTTCGAATCTCGTCGTCCGCTCGGTTCAACAGGAGGTCCACCACCCCCGGGGTGGTGTGACCGCCTTGGTGGAGTGGCCGAGAGGCGAGGCAACGGCCTGCAAAGCCGTCTACACGGGTTCAAATCCCGTCTCCACCTCCGAGAAGGTCAGTGGCTCCGGTTCCTTCGGGGACCGGGTCACTGCCCCTCCGATCCCGCGCGATTAGCTCAGCGGGAGAGCGCTTCACTGACACTGAAGAGGTCACTGGTTCAATCCCAGTATCGCGCACCGTCCGGACACGATTACAAGGCCGTTCCGACCTCAGCACCAGATGGGGAACGGCCTTTGATCATGTTTGGAGGCAGTACGGTTCAACGGCGGCCCGGTCACCCGGTAGGCTGGCAGCACATCCCGCGCGATTAGCTCAGCGGGAGAGCGCTTCACTGACACTGAAGAGGTCACTGGTTCAATCCCAGTATCGCGCACCACACAACTTCATCCCCCGGCGTCCTCGGACGCCGCCCGCGCGATTAGCTCAGCGGGAGAGCGCTTCACTGACACTGAAGAGGTCACTGGTTCAATCCCAGTATCGCGCACCAGCAGGTTGAGAAGGCCGGGCCCGTCAGGGTCCGGCCTTCTTCGTGCGCCCGCTCCCGTTCCGCTCGGAGCGCGCCGCCTTTACAGTTGCCGCAGATTCACTGGCACGCGTAAACGACCGCGTGCGCCAAGGAGTTCGACACAACGCCGGAGAACCTCAGGCAGTTCCTTTTCACCGGCGACGAGACGGCGCTGCACGTCGTCAAGGACGCCCACATGCGCGCCCGCGACGCCTTCAAGGCTGTGCGCCCGCAGACGCAGGTCGGCATCACCCTGGCCCTGCACGACGGCCAGGGCCCGGACCCCGACGAGGTGGCGGCGCACGACCACCACCTCTTCGGGCAGTTCCGCGCGGCGATGGAGGGCGACGATTTCATCGGCGTGCAGAACTACAACACGCCTCATCATCGACGCGGCGGGCAAGTCACTCCCGATGCCTGCGGGCGCCGGGACCACGCAGCTGGGCTACGGGTACTACCCCGGGGCGCTGGAGAACGTGGTCCGCGTCGCGGCGACCGCCGGCAAGCCGGTGATCGTCACCGAGAACAGTCGGTCGACCTCGGACGACTCGCGCCGCGAGGAGTTCATCAAGCGGGCCTTCGCGGGCGTGCGGATCGCGCTCGCCGACGATGTCGACGTACGCGGCTACTGCTGGTCCGCGCTCGACGCCTACGAGTGGATGCCCGGCTACCGGCCGACGTCCGGCATCATCGCGGTCGACCGCTCGGCCCAGGAGCGCACAGTCAAGGACAGTGCCCGTCTGCTCGGCCGCATCGCCCGCGCTGACGCGCTGACCGACTGGGCGGTCCGGCGTACGAAGACGCTCCCGGCGGCCGGGTCGCACCGGCCGCCGGGAGCGCACTTTTTCTCCGCGCTACTTCTGGGCGGGTCCAGGCACCGCGGTCCCGGCCGCCACCACGGCAGGCTCCACGGCGGTTTCCACTTCAACCTCCGGTTCCGGCGCCACCGCCTGGGCGGGCACCGCCTTCGGCCGCGGTTTGACCTTCTTGCCGCCTGCCGCCTTGTCGGGCTCCCGGTAGCCGAGCCCGCGCAGTTCCTCCAGGCTCCAGCCCCCACTGAGCGCCGCCGCCCAGGCGTGCAGCAGCCGCTGTTCGCCCTCCATCGCCGCGAGCTGCAGGGGTTCCAGCTCAACTGCGGCCTCCGCGATCTCCCGGAAGAGCCCGATCCGCTGGTCGAGCAGCTTGCGGGCCGCCTTCTCCGCGTCGTCGATCGTACTGTAGTCAGCCATGTGCGTACGGTAGCGATTCCGGGCGTCTGTACGGAAATCCACGCGCGGGGAAGGGGCCTGAAAACCAATCAGTCCAGACCAGTCGCGGGTCCGGCGTGCGGTCGGTCACGTCGCGGCCCGATATTGATCTGACTATGCGTCAGCTATCGTGAACGAAGGAACAGCACGGGGCGGGCGGACGGAGAGAACATGCGGGTGGGCGAGGTCGCGGGCAGCGACCGGCAGCGGTACGGCAAGCCTCTGGACGGGGTGACCGTACTGGCCGTCGAGCAGATGCAGGCTCTGCCGTACGCCACCCAGCTCCTGGCCCGGCTGGGCGCGGACGTCATCAAGGTGGAGCCACCCGGCGGCGAGTCGGCGCGGGCCGCGCTGCCGATGATGAACGACCCCGGAGGCCGCCCGGTCGGCGTGACCTTCCTGCGCAACAACCTCGGCAAGCGCAGCATCACCGTGGACCTCAAGAACCCTGAGGGCCTGGCCCTGGTCCTCGAGCTGGCCAAGAAGGCCGACATCGTCTGCGAGAACTTCAAATCCGGTACGGCGGCCAGGCTCGGCATCGGCTACGAGGACATCAACGCGGTCAATCCGCGCGCGGTCTACCTCTCCGTCAGCGGGTTCGGCAACACCACCGACAGTCCCTACGCGGGCTGGCCGGCCTACGCACCGGTCGCCGAAGGCATGGCGGGGCTCTACGACTTCAAGCGCACCGTGGGCGTCCCACCGGTCGTGTCACCGCTCGGCGCGGTGGGCGACACCGGTTCGGCGATCTTCGCGGTGATCGGCGTGCTGGCCGCGCTGCGCCACCGGGACGCCACCGGCGAAGGCCAGTACGTCGACATCTCGATGTACGACGCGATGACCGCGTTCAACGACGCGGGAATCAGCTACTGGTCGATGGGGTTGAAGGACCCGGGCCTGGCCCCGCTCATCAACCACGCGTTCCGCGCGGGTGACGGCTTCTTCATCATCCAGTGCGCCCGCCCGCACATGTTCCACGCCATCGCGCGGCTGGTCGGCAAGCCCGAGTGGGTCGACGACCCCCAACTGGCAGGGCCGCAGGACTGGTTCAACCGCATCGACGACATGATCCGGCCCGCGCTGGAGTCCTGGGCGCGGAACCTGACGCGGCTTCAGGCCAGTGAGGCCCTGTGCGCGGCCGGTGTGGCGGCGGGGCCGGTCAACAGTCCGGGCGATGTGATCGGGGACCCGCACATCCGCGACCGCAACATGATCATGGAGATGGACCGTACCGACGGGAACCCGGACCCGATCCTGTTCCCCGGCAACCCGGTCAAACTCTCCAAGACAGCCGAGGGCCCCGAGACCCGGGTGCCGTGGCTCGGCGAGCACACCGAAGAGATCCTGCGCGACGAACTCGGCCTGGACGACGCGGAGATCGCCCGCCTCACCGCGGCCGGGGCGACCGGCTCCAAGAACTGAAACAGCACGCCCGACTCTCGAACCAGCGGGAAGTGGACCCACACATGACAAGCACTCCGGAAACCCGGGGCATCCTCGGCTACGGCACCTACCTGCCGTACCGCCGTCTGGACCGCAAGGGCATCGCCGCAGTCGCCGGGACCGGCGGCGGCAAGGGCACCCGTACGGTCGCGTCCTTCGATGAGGACACCACCACGATGGGCGTCGAGGCCGCGCGCTACGCGCTGCGCGGGACTCCCGGCGCGGCCCCGCGTTCACTGCTGTTCGCCACGGTGAACCCCGCGTACACCGACCGGACCAACGCGACCACCATGCACGCGGCGTTGCGCCTGGACGCCGGTGTCCCGGCGGTCGACGCGACAGGTTCGGTACGGTCCGCAGCCGGTCTGCTGCGGCTCGCGCTCGACGGGACGACCCCGGCGCTGGTCGTCGGGTCCGACATCCGCACGGGCCTGCCGGGCAGTGCGGACGAGTCCCAGGGCGGCGACGGCGCGTCGGCGCTGCTCACAGGATCGGGTACCGGCGTCATCGCCGAATACCTCGGTGGCGCGAGCGCCACGGCCGAGTTCGTGGACCGCTGGCGGGTGCCGGGCGAGAACCGGTCCCGGCTGTGGGAGGAGAAGTTCGGCGAGAACCACTACCTGACGGCGGGCCGCCAGGCGTGGAACGAGGCACTGAAGGCCACGGGACTGACGGCCGATCAGATCGACCGGGTGGCGATCGCCGGTCTGCACGGCCGTGCGGTCGCCTCGCTCAGCCGCAAGTTGTCCGTACGCGACGGTGTCCTGGCGGACAGCCTGGCAGCGACCGTCGGTGTGACCGGTGCGGCGCACCCCGGTGTCCTGCTCGGGTCGGTGCTCGACACGGCCGTGCCCGGTGAGACCGTCGCGCTGGTCGTCCTGTCGGACGGCGCCGAGGTGTTCGTCTTCCGCGCCACGGATGCGATCGCTGCGTACCGGCCGGTCCGTACGGTGGCCGAACAGGTCGACGGCGGTGGCCCCGTCGCGTACGGCAAGTTCCTGTCGTGGCGCGGCATGCTCGCCGTGGACCCCCCGCGCCGCCCGGAGCCGGCCCGTACGTCCTCGTCGGCCGCCGCCCGGTCGGCGGACTGGAAGTTCGGCTTCGTCGCCTCGCGGGACCGCTCCTCGGGCGCGGTGCACCTGCCGCCCGCGCGGGTTTCGATGCGCGGCGGCGCGGTGGACGACATGGAACCGGTGCCGATGTCCGATGTGGCCGGCACCGTAAAGGCGTTCACCATCGACCGGATGGCCTACTCCCCCAGCCCGCCGATCGTTTTCGCGGTCGTGGACTTCGATGGCGGGGGTCGCCTGCCGGTCGAACTCACCGACATAGACCCCGACGAGGTCGCCGACGGCGACCGGGTGGAACTGACGTTCCGTCGGCTCGGTACGTCCGACGGCATCCACAACTACTTCTGGAAGGCGCGCCCCGTGCGCACCTCCGCCGCTGACAACTCAGACACTGCCGGGGAGGCGTGACATGGGTTCCCATGGCATCAAGGACCGCGTCGCGATCATCGGGATGAGCTGCACGCCGTTCATCGAGAACTGGGACAAGGGCGTCGACGACCTCCTCGTCGACGCGGTGACCGCGGCGTACGCGGACGCGGGCGTGGCCAAGGAGCAGGTCGACGCGTACTGGCTGGGCACCGCCCAGTCGGGCATGTCCGGCATGACGCTGTCGAAGCCGCTGCAGTTGCAGAACAAGCCCGTCACCCGGGTCGAGAACATGTGCGCGACCGGCTCCGAGGCGCTGCGGCAGGCGGCCTACGCCGTCGCGTCCGGCGCGTACGACGTCGCCCTGGCGGTCGGCGTCGAGAAGGTCAAGGACTCCGGGTTCCAGGGCCTGAACGCCTTCCCCGTCCCGGGTGACGGCACCGCCAGGACACTGACGGCCGCCGCGATGTTCTCGATGGTCGCCCCGGCGTACGCCGGGAAGTACGGCGTCGGTCAGGACGAGATGCGCGCCGTGCTCTCGCACATCGCGTCGAAGAACCACTACAACGGGGCCCGCAACCCGCGCGCGCAGTTCCGCAAGGAAATGTCGGCGGAGAAGATCTCGGCGATGCCGAAGCTGGCCGGGCAACTGGGTGTCTTCGACTGTGCGGGCGTCGCGGACGGCGCGGCGGCGGCGATCGTGGTCCGGGCGCAGGACGCGCACCTGTACACGGACAACCCGGTCTACATCAAGGCGCTGTCCCTGGTGTCCGGCAACGGCTCGGGGGTGACCGACCCGGAGTACGACTACACCACCTTCTGGGAGATCGCAGCCTGCGCCGAGGACGCCTACCGGCAGGCCGGTGTCACCAACCCGCGCGAAGAGATCGCGATGGCCGAGGTGCACGACTGCTTCACCCCCACCGAGTTGGTGCTCATGGAGGACCTGCAGTTCGCCGACCGCGGCACCGCGTGGAAAGAGGTCTTGGCCGGCGCCTTCGACCTGGACGGCCGACTGCCGGTCAACCCCGACGGCGGACTGAAGAGTTTCGGCCACCCGGTAGGGGCATCCGGCCTGCGGATGATGTTCGAGGCGTGGCTCCAGCTACGCGGCGAGGCCCCCGCGGACCGTCGGATCCCGGCCACCGGAAGGAACCTGGCGCTGACCCACAACCTGGGCGGTTACCCCGGTGAGATGGTGTCGTTCATCTCGATCCTCGGCAGCGAACTGGGCTGACCCGGGTGACTGTCCGTCATCTCGAAGACGGGCTCCGGGCCCGCGTTCCGGCACCGGCCGGCGCGCGGGCCCGACCTGTTCTGCGGGCGTTCCGGCCCGGTTCAGCGCCAGACAGGCCCGGGTCACGGCCCTCTTCGGGCTCTGGGCCGCCCGAAGGAACGTCCCGGGATTCGGCCACCAAACCGCTGCGGATATGCGACTGTGGTGACGTACCGGAGCGTACGTCACGACGCTGGGTGACTGAGTGCCACGCAGCAGTGCGCTCGCTGGTGCCCGAGGGGAGAGCCGGATGCACGATCGGCTGGATAACGCCGGTGCGGTCGCACCTGACGAACCGTTGGTCCCCACCCCCCGCAACCACGGGGAGAGCGGCCCGGTGGCCAGCGCCGAGTGGCAGTTGGACACCGAAGAGATCCGCTGGTCCGACGAGATGTACCCCCTGTTCGACCGTGATCCGGCCCTGGGGCCGCTGCGCCTGGAGGACATCCCGGACACACTCGTGCCGGACGACCGCGCCGCCGCCGTGGAGCTGTTCCGCGGGCTGCGCGAGGAACTGCGCAGCGTCGAGGGCGAGTTCCGGATCCAACGGCCGGGCGGCCGGGTGCGCACAGTGCAGCTGGTCGGCGAACCCGTGCAGGGTCCCGGCGGCCGGGCGCGCAGCGCCTGGGTGCTCCTGCGCGACGTCAGCATGCTGCGGCAGACGCAGCTGGCGCTGCACGACACCCGCGAGCAGTTGATGGCGCAGCGTCAGCTGGCCAGGGCCGAGCACCGGATCGCCGCCGAGTTGCAACGGGTGGTGATGCCGTGGTGGCACCGCCCGGTGGCGTTGCCGGGCCTGGAGGTGGCGACGCGGTATTTCCCGGCGGAGGCCCTCGCCCGGGTCGGCGGGGACTGGTACGACGGGCTGACCCTGCCGGACGGCGCGGTGCTGCTGGCGCTCGGTGACATGTCCGGGCACGGGCTGACGGCGGCGTCGGGCATGACGACGCTGCGCGGCGCGCTGGAGGGCATCGCGATGACCGGGGCGTCCCCGGGGCGCATCCTGTACTGGCTGAACCGCCTGATGGTGCACACGCTGGCCGACGAGGCGGTGGCCAGCGTCGTGTGCTGCCGTTTCGACCCGCGCACCCGGGTGCTGACGTGGGCGCAGGCGGGGCATCCGACGCCGATGCTGTACCGCGGCGGCACCGGGAGCCTGCTGGATCCCCCGGAGGGGGTGCTGCTCGGCGCGAGCGACGAGCCGGTGTACGCGGAGTCGCGGGTCCAGACGGAGCCCGGTGACGTCGTGCTGATGTTCACCGACGGCCTGGTGGAGCGGCGCGGTCAGGACGTCGACGCCTCGGTGCGTCCGCTGCTCGACCTGGCGCCGCGGCTCCGTGACAAGGACGCGCGTACGTGTGTGGATCTGGTCGTCAGCCGGCTCGGCCACACCGACTACGAGGACGACGCGTGTGTGATGGCGGTGCGGGTGACGCAGCCCTGCTGAGCGTCACCCGGTCCCCGATGGGCGGACGGGCATCCCTTCTGCGATCTCCTCGCACACCTCCCTGATCCCGGTGACCCCGCGGAATCCTTCCGCAGTCCTGCGCAGATCGTCCAGCCGGTCCCAGGTGCGGTGGGAGGAGATCTCCGCCGTGCTCCGCAGGGCCCGGCGCGCCGCGTCCGCGGCCCGGTCCGGCTGCTGGTCGAGCAGACACGCAGCGGCCAGCGAGATCAGGTCGAAGGTGTGCGCCCGGCGTTTGCCGGGTTCGCGCAGTTCCAGGGCCTGCCGGGCGTAGCGCTGCGCGGCCGCCGCCGCTGCGCGGTCCGGGTGCCCGCTGTCCGCCCCGGTCTCGGCGAGGGTGCGGTGCACCAGTGCCTGCATGCCGCACAGATCGGCTTCGTCGAAGTAGGCGATCCAGTCGGGGTCTTCGAATCCGGCCGTACGGTTGAACTCCTGCTCGGCCTGGACGAGTGAACGGCGGCACTCCTGGGTGCGGCCGAGGGCCGCCTGGGCCCACGCCCGGACGGTGTGGAACATCGACCGGGTGCGCGGACCGGCGGTGGGGCCGCCGGTGCGCTGGGCGAGTTCGATCAGGGAGAGCGCGTCGGCCGGGCGGCCCAGGTGCACCATCTGCCGGGCGGCGCGGGACAGCGCCTCGGCCGCGCGCGGCAGGTCGCCCGCCTCCCGGGCGGCGTGTGCGGCGATGACGAAGTAGTTCTGCGCGGTGGGGTCCAGGCCCACGTCGTGCGACATCCAGCCGGCGAGCGCCGCCAGGCCTGAGGCCACCGCCCACAGGCGTACGGTGACCGGGCCAGGATGGGCGAGGGCGACGAGGTTGCCGACCTCGTTGAGCTGGCCGACCACCGCTTTGCGTTGGAGGCCCCCGCCGTGTTCGGCGTCCCAGCTGCGGAAGACCCTGACCGCTTGTTCGAGTGCGGCGACCTCGTCGGTGCCGACCGGGCCGTGGTCCTGCGGACCGCTGCCGTCGGCGGTCCCGGGTTCCAGTTCGGCGAAAGGACCCGCCCAGTAGACGGTGCCCTCGGCGTGCGCCGCGCGGGACGGTGGGCGCGTCGGCGCACCCGGCTGCTGGCCCTGGTCCGGGACCGGGGCCGCATCCGGGACCGGGACCGGGGCCGGAACCGGCCCCGTGGCCTGTCCCGGGAGCCGCCGCCGCCTGACCGGGGGCCGCATCCACTGCCCCAGGTTGGCGACCAGGGCGGGTCCCGGGACCATGGCGAACCCACCACCGGCGAAGCCCCGCCGGTTGAGCATCAGGTCCATACCGGTGTACTCGGTCAGTGCCGCGAGGCAGTGGCCGGTGCTCCACGGCAGGTCCTCCTGCGGGAACTGGGTGCGCGCCATGGCCCGTTCCTCCAGGCCGAGCTCCTCCGAGGTGACCACGCGCCCGAGCCGTTCGGTGAACAGGGCGGCCAGGACCCGCGGAACGGGCTCCCGGGGCCGTTCGCCGTCCTCCAGCCAGCGCCGCACCCTCGAGGTGTCCGTGGCCAGCTGGGGGCAGCCCATGGCCGCCGCGCGCCGGTTGACCAGGCGGGCCAGTTCCCCCTTGGACCAGCCGGTCATCGTGAAGATCTCCACCAGCCGGTCGTTGCGCTCGCGGCCCATCCGCCCAACCCCTAATCGACTCGGCTCACCAACCCTGACCGGCGTCCGCCCGGACCGGCCGACGGGCCGGAACAGGGCGGGCCGTCCGGTTCCGAGAGTAGTGCTGTGCGGAGTGCTCCACTCCGATTCGCCAGGTTTCGCCAGGGGTCGCCAGGTGGAGCACCACCCTGCGCCGGATGTGTCGTTAGGAACGTGGATCCGGCTACGTGGGCCCCCACCCGCCGCGCGGCCGGATCCACATAGGTGGAGAACGAACCGGAGACGCCGGGTCCACCGAAAAGACCGGCAGGACCAGAGCGGAACACACCGGCAGAACAACGGGCAACCGATCCGGATCCCAGGGAACAGCGCGTCTGGAGCACGTTTTCTGCAAACCCCCACAGCACCACAACACCGGTGCCTCCCGTGCGGGGTCCGGGGTTCATCCCCGGATAGACACAGTAGGAAAGGCCGTCGATGTCCCCCTCTGCGACAAGTCCCCGAAACCGCGCCGCCGCAGGGTCAAGCAGCGCCCCACCTGCCCCGTCACGCCCCCCGGGGCGCGGAACCGTCGCGCAGAACGGCCGCAGGCCGGCGGAAGTCCCATCGGGTCCGGGCAACCCCGGTACCGCGCCGGGCAGCCGCTTCAACCCCGCGGACCGGCACCCGGGAGAGCGCGACTCCGCCGAGTACGGCAACCCCAGAGTCCCAGGTCCCCGCCCGTCACCCGACGCCAAGGGGCCCTCCCGGCGCGACCCCGCGGGTCTTCCCGCCGCCAGGGGCCCCGGCGCGCGGGTCGGCGTCCCGGCGTCCCCGTCGCCCGAACAGACGGTCCTCGCCGGTGTGGCCGCCGCCGCCGCGAAACTGTGCCCGGGGTTCACCCCGGGCGCGGTACTCCACCGCTCGGGCAAGTCCGTTCTGCTCGCCGGCAGCCTCGGCCGGGAGTCCGTCGTGGTCAAGTGCCTGCTCGCCGACTCCCCGCACTGGGTGCAGCGCTTCCGCCAGGAGGTGACCGCTTACCGCACCTTCACCCGCAGGCGGCCCCCGGTGCGGGTACCCCGGCTGGTCGCCGCCGACGCCGAGCGCGGAATCATGGTGCTCGAACACGTCCCCGGACGCCCCGCCGCCCGGGACCGGCACCCGTCGGCCGCACTGGCCCGCGGCGACGTCCGCGCGACCCTGCAGGCGGTGTCCGCGCTCAACCAGTGGCGTCCGCCCGCGGGCACGTTCCCGTTCGCGTTCGACTACCCGGCGCGCATCGACCGCTATCACACGCTCGGACTGCTGACCGACCGCGACGCCACCGACCTGAGCCACCTGCTGCGCGGGGTGGCACGGATGACTCCGCAGTTCTGCCACGGCGACCCGGTGCCGCCCAACGTCCTGCTGACCTCGCACGGCCCGGCCCTGCTCGACTGGGAGTCCGCCGGCTACCACCTGCCCGGCTACGACCTGGCGGTCCTGTGGACGCTGCTGGCCCGCGATCCGATGACCAGGCGGCACATCGTCCAGCTCGCCCAGCAGGAGGGCAGCCAGGCCCGGGACGCCTTCCTGGTCAACCTCATGCTCGTGCTCGTCCGGGAGATCCGGCTGCACGACGGTTCCGGCGCCGCTGACGACAACCGGCGGGTGCTGCGGCGCCTGCACGACGACTGCACGGTCGTCCGCCGGGCGGTGCGGGCGGCGGTCGGCACCCGCTAGGCAACGCCGGGGTCCGGCGCACCGAAAAACGACAGGCGCCCGTGTATGGCCTTGACCTACCGTCGCTTCCCATGACGTCAACGGACGCGCGCGGGCGCCTCACCAGCAACCCCTTCGACCACCGGGTCACCAAGGACGGAAAGGTCCTGGTCTCCCGTGGGGGCCGGCTGGTCGTCACCGTGGGCGGTGCGAAGGCGGCCCGGCTCAGTGCCGTGCTGGACGCGGCCCCCGACGAGGACGCCGTCCAGCACCTCCTGGCCCGTGCCACCGGCCACTACAAGCAGGGCAACGAACGCTGAAGGGCCCGCCGGAGACGGGCCCTTCAGTCACTCAGTAATCCAGCTCAGCGGTCCAGCTCAGCGGTCCAGCTCAGCGGTCCAGCTCAGCGGTCCAGCTCAGCGGTCCAGCTCAGCGGTCCATAGGGCCGACTCAGCCGAACTGGTCCGCCGGAATCGGCTTGAGCAGCTTGAACACGTCGTCGGTCAGCGGCCGGTCCCACGACACGACCCGCACCTGGACGTGGTCGTCACGGTCGAACTCCATGCAGGCCAGCCGCCCGCCCTCGTACTTGACCTTGCGCAGGATGAGCAGCCCGTCGTCCATCATCATGGGGTACTCCTCGACGCTCAGTTCCTCCGGCATCTCGTCGTGCCCGAGGGCCGCGACCAGCTGCTGCGCCTCGATGCGCCCGGCCTCGGGCGCACGCGCGGGGGAACCGGCCGGCAGGTTGCCCACCAACATGGCGGGGCCGCGTCCGGCCAACAGGTCGTACCGGATGAAGACACCCTGGTTGCTCCCGTCCTCACCGGGCAGCATGGCCACGACCACGGAGCCCGGCCAGTCGGTGAACGGAACAGCGAGGACGTCGAAATCCGGCCCAGCGGGGCGGCGGCGGCGCAGAAAACCCATGGTGGTCATGCTACGGCCCGGAGCGGGCGGACCGCCGACCGACCTCGCCCACAGCGTCGGCGGGGCCTTCCCCGCGCGCAAATGCGCAAGGTCCGCCCCGGCAGAGGGCGGACCTTGCACATAGCGCGGTTGAGAAGAAACCTCAGGCGAGCGGGCGGACCTGCTCGGCCTGCGGACCCTTCTGACCCTGGGTGACCTCGAACTCCACCCGCTGGTTCTCTTCCAGGGAGCGGTAACCGCTGCTCTGGATGGCGGAGAAGTGGACGAAGACGTCTGCGCCGCCGTCGTCCTGGGAGATGAACCCGTAACCCTTGTCGGCGTTGAACCACTTGACCGTACCGGTGGCCATAGTCAGCTTCCTTCACAAAAACCCTCGAATGCCGCACCTCACGACATCGGGTCGCCGTTGTCGAAGCGCTCCCACTCCCCGTCACACACCCGGCGAGAACTCCGAGACACCGAGTGACCGCCACCGGGCTCCGCGCGGACGCGTCGCTTGGTGCCGACCATTCAAAAAACGCCCCCGGTCACTGTCTCCGCAGGCGTCAGGTCTTGCGAGGGAACTACTACTACTGCTGCAACCGGCGACCACGTTACACGGACGGGCCCCGGCGCAACAGCCCCTCACCCACTGGCCTTTCACCCGAATGTGATCACTGCGGAGAAGCTCTCAGAACAGCCCTGGGGCTGCTTCCGGAACAGCTCCGGGCTGCTCGGGGAGCTGCTCAGCCGAGCCCGCCGCCACACCCGGCACAGCTGTTGTCCTGACGGGCCGCCAGATCACTCGGAGCGGTTGTTCACCGAGCGGTCCGACGCCGGTCACCCGACGTCCGGGTCCCCGTCGTACGGCCTTCATAGCCTCGCGTCCATGGCGACGACGACCACCGCACCGACGACGGCGAGGCCCGGGACGCGCCCGGGCACACAGGCCACTCCTGACCCGCAGCCGGGATCGGGCAACAACTCTTCCCCCAAGCGGCCGGCGCAGCGGCCCAAGCTCAGGACGATACTCAGGCTGGCCGTACGGTCGGTCTTCCGCGCTGTGTCCACCGCCGCCCGGCTGCGACTGGCCGCGATCGCCCTGCTGTGCGGGACCGCCGTGCTCCTCGACGTGGTCTCGGTGGGCACCGCGGACGCCCGCCACGGGGTGGGCACGGTCGCGCACGAGGCCGACCGGGTCGCGGTGGCCGCCGACCTGAACTTCGCCCTGGCCGATCTGGACACCCAGGCTGCGAACATCCTGCTGATCGGGCACGACGAGCAGATCGGCAACAAGCAGCTCGCCCTGCGCACCCTGCGCGAACGCCGCGCCCAGGTGTCGGCGGACGTGCAGACACTGCTGTCCATGGGGAGCACCGGCGCTGAAGCCGCCACCACCCGCACACTGTTGGACCGGCTCGCCCGGTTCGACGCGTTCAACGCCGAGGCTCAGCAGGCCGACGAACGGGACCGGGAGCGCGCGCCCGGCCGTCCGGGGGCACTGGCCCTCAACGCGTACACCGCGGCGACCTCCCTGGTCCACCAGGACCTGTTGCCGATCGGCGGCACCCTGGGCCGGTCCGCCGCCGACCGGCTGGCCGCCGCCTACCGGGCGGACCGGTCGGACGTCCACCGCGGCTGGCTGCTGACCGTCGTCTCCGGGCTTGTCGTCACCGCCGGGCTCATCGCCCTGCAGGTGTGGTGCGCGCGCCGGTTCCGACGGTTGTTCTCCCCGGCGCTGGTGGTGGCGACGCTGCTCACCGCCGGAGCCGCCGGGTGCACCGCATTGCTGCTGTCCGGACATGGGGACCGCCTGCGCGCGGCCGAGTCCGCGGGATCCACTCCGTACACCGTGACCGCCGGGGCCCGCGTGTCCGCGTCGGCCGCCTACGCGGACGCGGTCCGTACGGTGATCCTGCCGGACGCCGCGCCGGGCTACCGGGCCGGTTTCACCGCGAAGACCACTGATCTGCAAGGCCCTTCGGCGCGGGCCTGGCAGAGCGACCGGCTGCGGACCTTCACCGCCGACTCGGTAAAACTGATGGACGCGGCGGCGGCCGGACGCACGGAGACCGCCGTCGGCCTGGCCACGGCGGTCTCCCGGGGCAACCTCGGGTTCTCCTTCTTCGACTACGAGAGCTCACTGGAGCGGGCAGCAGCACTCGACCGGACGGTGTTCGCGGAGCGGACAGCCGCCGGCCGGGACGCGCTGCGGCTGTATCCGCTGCTGCCGGTCGTCCTGCTCTGCGCGGGCGCCGCCGCGGTGGTCGTGGGGGTGCGCCCGCGCCTGCGCGAGTACAACTGAGGCCCGGTGCCTCAAGCCCGCCGGTAGACCGGCTTCCGCTTCTGCGCGAACGCCGTCGGACCCTCCTTCGCATCAGCGGTCGCGAAGACCGGCTGCCCGATTTCCAGCTCCCGTTTGAGGCCGTCCGCCTCTGACAGCGCCGCCGTCTCCAGGATCGACTTCTTGACCGCCTCGACGGCCAGCGGCCCGTTCGCGTTGATGATCGCGGCCGTCTCCAGCGCGGCGTCCAGAGCGCCGCCGGACGGCACCACCCGCCCGATGAGCCCGATCTGCCGGGCCTCCTCCGCGGTGTACCGACGGCCCGTCAGCAACATCTCCATCGCGTTGGTGTAGCCGATCTGCCGCTGCAGCCGCACCGTGGAGCCGCCGAGCGGGAACAGGCCGCGCCGCACCTCCGCCACCGCGAACACGGAGTCCTCCGCCGCGACCCGGATGTCCGTGCCCTGCAGGATCTCCGTACCGCCGGCCACGCAGTAGCCCTCGACCGCGGCGATCAGCGGCTTGCGCGGACGGTGGTGCCGGAGCATCGCTTTCCAATGCAGGTCCGGGTCGTCCTGCATGCGCTGCCGGTAGTCCTCGCCGCCGACCATGGCCGCACCGGCGAGCGCCTTGAGGTCCATGCCGGAGCAGAAGGTCCCGCCGGCGCCGGTGAGGATGATCGAGAAGATCCCGTCGTCGGCATCCGCCTGGAGCCATGCGTCGTACATACCGACGAGCATCGGCAGGGAGAGCGCGTTGCGCGCCTCGGGCCGGTTCAGCGTGACTATCAGGGTGCCGTCCCGCTTCTCCACTGACAGGTGCGGGTTGTCGCTCATGGGATATTTCGACCTCTCGACTGTGCCGCCCTTACCGGAACGCGCGCTACGCGCGGGGTGAGGGCTGTCCGGCGCCGATTGTCAACCCATGTCATTGCTTGAGTCAAGGGAATCAATCCCGACGGAGCGCCTCCCCGGGACACTCCCGGACTCACTTCCGGACGAACCGCCAACCAGCCGCCCAGGCGCCCCTCGGAGAAAAAAGTCAGGACCCCATACTATTTTCCCGAAACCTCTGGAAAACACCGCTCTCCGGCTCTACGCTCCGCGCCATGGAATTCAACCTCGCCGACCTCTTCGAGCATGCGGTTGACGAATACCCCGAGCGTGAAGCACTTGTCGCCAATGGGGCACACCGTACCTACGCCGACCTCGAAGCGCGGGCCAACCGCCTCGCCCACCACCTGGCCGACCAGGGCGTACAGCCCGGCGACCACGTCGCGGTCTACGCGTTCAACATCGTCGAGTGGGCCGAGGCCATGCTCGCGATCTACAAGATCCGCGCTGTGTGCGTGAACGTGAACTTCCGGTACGTCGCGGACGAACTGGCCTACCTGCTCGACCAGGCGGCGCCGGTGGCCCTGGTCTTCCAGCGGCAGTTCACCGACCGGGTCGCCGAGGTCGCGCCGAAGGTCGCCTCGCTGCGGCACCTGATCGTGGTCGAGGACGACACCGCCCCCGACCTGTACGGACCGGTCACCGCCGAGTCCCTCGGCGCGGTCGCGTTCGAGGACGCCATGACGGCGCAGTCCTCCGTACGCGATTTCGGCCCGAGGTCCCCCGACGACACATATCTGCTGTTCACCGGTGGCACCACCGGCCTGCCCAAGGGTGTGGTGTGGCGGCAGGGCGATGTCGTCTTCGCCCTCGGCGGCGGTATCGACCCGACCAACGGCACCCGGATATCAGCGCCGGAGGAGATGGCGGAGAAAGGGCGCAACGGGCAGATGACGTCGCTGCCCATCGCGCCGCTCATGCACGGCGCGACCCAGTGGGGCGTCCTGCAGAACCTCTGCAAGGGCCACCGGGTCGTCCTCATCGACAAGTTCGACGCGCACGGCGTCTGGCAGCTGGTGCAGGACGAGAAGGTCAACGTCATCCTGATCACCGGTGACGCGATGGCCCGCCCGCTGCTTGAGCAACTGGACGAACACGAGTACGACCTGTCCGCCATGTTCGCCGTCTCCTCCAGCGCCGCACTGTTCTCACCCGCCCTGAAGGAAGCCTTCATGGAGCGCCTGGGCTGCATCGTCTCCGACGCCATCGGCGCCTCCGAGTCCGGCGCGAACGGCGTCGGCGTGGCGGTGAAGGGCGAGACGGGACAGCAGCGCGAGGGCATCACCGTCAAGGCCGTCCCGGGTTCAGTGGTCCTGGACGACGATCTCAACCCGTTGCCGATCGGCGTTCTGGGAAAGCTCGGACGCAGCGGAAACATCCCCCTCTGCTACCTGAACGACCCGGTCAAGACCGCCGAGGTTTTCCGCACGGCCCCCGACGGCACGCGCTACGTCATCCCCGGCGATTACGCCAAGCTGGAGGAGAACGGCCACATCACCCTGCTCGGCCGCGGCTCCGCCACCATCAACTCCGGCGGCGAGAAGATCTTCACCGAGGAGGTCGAGGGCGCCGTCAAGGAGCACCCCGAGGTGTACGACGCGATCGTCGTCGGCGTCCCGCACGAGCGCTGGGGCCAGACTGTGGCCGTCGTCGTCCAGGCCCGTACGGGCAAGACCCCGACTCTCGCGGACATCCAGGAGCACTGCCGCGCCAGGATCGCCGGCTACAAGGTCCCCCGGGTGCTGCGCCTGGTCGCCGAGACCCGCCGCACCCCGACCGGAAAGCCCGACCTGGTGTGGGCCGCTTCCGTGGCGTCCACCGAAGAATAGAAGACGTTCGTACGGGTTTCCCAGGTTGCGTGGCCCCGCCCCGGAAGGTCTCCGGGCCGGGGCTTTCGCATAAGCCCTTCCGTACGGAAGAAGACATGCCGGAGCCGCCCCTCCGCTTTCACCGAAACTTTCACCGAAGTTTTCGCTGACGCTCTCGCCGAGGGGCGACTTCAATTCAGCCGTACGGATTTACAGAGCGCGTTCCCGGCCCGCCCAGAAGGGGTCGCGGAGTTTGCGCTTCTGGAGTTTCCCGTTCGGGTCACGCGGCATCGTCTCGATGAAGTCAACGCTCCGCGGGCACTTGTACTTCGCCAGCTTCTCCGCGCAGAACGCCAGCAACTCCGCGGCCAGTTCAGGACCCGCCGTCCGGCCTTCGCCCGCCTCGACGACGGCCTTGACCTCCTCGCCCCAGTCCTCGTGGGGGATGCCGAACACCGCCACGTCAGCCACGGCCGGGTGCTCCAACAGTGCGCTCTCGATCTCCGCCGGGTAGATGTTCTGCCCGCCGGAGATGACCATGTCGATCTTGCGGTCGCGCAGGAAGAGGTAGCCGTCCTCGTCGATGAACCCGACGTCGCCGACGGTGAACCAGTCGCCGATCCGGTTCTTCCGCGTCTTCTCCTCGTCCCCGTGGTACTTGAAGCCGCCCACCTTCATGATCATGTAGATGGTGCCGACCTCGTTGGCCGCGAGCCGGTTGCCCTCTTCGTCGAAGATGGCGATCTCACTGATCGGCCAGGCCGTACCGACGGTCCCCGGCTTCTTCAGCCACTGCTCCGCGGTGCAGAAGGTGCCGCCGCCCTCGCTCGCGGCGTAGTACTCCTCGATGGAGTTGCCCCACCACTCGATCATGCGGCGCTTCACGTGGTCCGGGCACGGCGCGGCCCCGTGCAGCGCGTGCTGCATCGAGGAGACGTCGTACTTCGCCTTGACCTCGTCCGGCAGTTGCAGCAGCCGGTGGAACTGGGTGGGCACCATGTGAGTGTGCGTCACCTTGTAGCGCTCGATGACGCGCAGCATCTCCTCCGGCGACCACTTGTCCATGAGGACGACGGCGTGACCGATGTTCAGCGACTGCTGGGCGTGCTGGAGGACGGCCGTGTGGTATAGCGGCGAGCCCACCAGGTGCACATTGTCGTCGAACGGCCGGATCTTGTAGAGCAGGAGGGTCCCGCCGTGCCGCTGCGCCTCGGGGAGCACATCGGCCAGCGGTCGCCGCACCCCGCGCGGACGCCCGGTCGTGCCGGAGGTGTAGTTCATCGTCACGCCGGCCGCCCGGTCTGCGGGCGTCGAATCCGACTGCCCGTCCAGCAGTTCGGCGAGCGGCCGGAACCCGGCGATCTCCCCGACGGCGAACCGCTTGTCCGCGGGGAAGCCGACTTCCTCCGCTGCCTTGACCACCACGTCGGCGAAGCGCTCGTGCCCGATGAGCACCTTGGCGCCGCTGTCGCTCAGGATGAAGGCGAGTTCCGGCCCGACCAGGTGATTGTTGACCGGCACCATGTACATCCCGGCCTGCGCCGCGGCCAGGTACGTCACGATGTACTCGGCGCAGTTCGGCAGGACCACACAGAACACATCACCGCGCCCGAGCCCTGCCGCACGAAGCCCGTGGACCGTGCGGTTCGCTGCGGCGAGCAGCTCACCCGCCGTCCAATCGACACCGTCCGGGTCAACAAGAGCGAGCTTGTCCGGATGCCGCCCGGCTATGGCGTAGAAGCCGTTCGCCTGCTGTACACCACTGTCGTCCTGAGCCACGTGCCATCCCCTCCACCGTACAAATACTTGACACCGCCTAGCATTGTGTCCGCATCCGACGCCGAAAGGAAGTCTGGAAACCTTCCTATTTTTCAACGGCTCTCTGGTCCTTCACCGACCTTCGCCGACCCGTCAAACGCTGTTCAACGGCGTACGGCCTACCCGCCGCGGTCGTCCGCCCCGCTTCACACCTCGACCTTCCTCCTTCCTCAACCGTCACTCGAGACTGAGGCCCGCTCCTGGCTGCTCAACCGACCGGCATCGGCAGCCGGGCCGGCGACGGAGCCACATGCGGACCGAGGCGTTCGACCGCCGCCCCGATGTGCGGCGACGGGTACACAACACGGATCAACGGCGTGATCACACCCGATCCGCGCCGCAGTCCCCGCAGCCCGAGCTTGACCGCGAACTCCGGCAGTCCCCGCCGCCCGTAGAGCCGCTGTGCCCACAACGGCAGTGACCCGTACGCGAGTTCAGACAACTGACGCCACAGAATCTCCCGCCCGAGCCACAAGGCCAGAGGTACGGGCGGACGCCGCAGGAAGCGCCAGACCTCCTGCGCTTCCTGGGAATCAGCCAGCACAGGACGCACTTCGTCAAAGTAGGCCCGCATCTCCTGGACCGCCCCGGGGACATCATCCACCGCCAACCCGACGAGCACCGCGGCCTGCCGTTGTTCAGCGAGGTAGAGGTCGGCCTGCTCATCGTTCAGCGGATACCCAGACCGCCGGACGACGTCGAGGTACGAGCTGACTTCCGCACAATGGATCCACCGCAACAGCGCCGGATCGTCGACCCGATAAGCCTCACCCGTGTCGGGATCAGTGGCCTGCAACCGCGCATGGATGCGGCGCACCCGCGCCCCTGCCCGTTCCGCCTCCGCCCTGGTGCCGTAGGTGGTGACGCCTATGTAGTCCGCGGTACGGAACAGCCGGCCCCACGGATCGCGCCGGAAGTCGGAATTCTGCATGACACCGCGGACCGCACGGGGGTGCAGTGCCTGGAGGTACAGCCCCCTGACGCCCGCCACCCACATCATCGGATCCGCGTGCAGTTGCCAGGTCACTGAGTCGGGCCCGAAGAGGCCGAGGCCATCCTCAGGTCCACCGGCTCCGAAGCGATCGGGACTCTCCTGCTGGGGTTGCTCGGTCTTCTCCACACCGGTCAGCGTACGACCGGCTCGGCAAACGCAAAAGGCCCCCGTCCATAAGGACGGGGGCCTTTCACTCAAGATAATTCCGGCGGCGACCTACTCTCCCACACCCCTTCGAGTGCAGTACCATCGGCGCAGGGAAGCTTAACTACCGGGTTCGGAATGGGACCGGGTGTTTCCTTCCCGCCATGACCACCGGAAACCAGTCAGACCCACAAGGATCTGGTCGGAAAACCAGCTCACAACAGTAAACTCATACTGTTAACAAACGGCTCACCAGAACCAGTCACGGTCTGGGAACCACACAGTGGACGCGTAGCACCTGAGGACAATTCCTCGGCCTATTAGTACCG
>NZ_JBXAWK010000014.1:0-118155 GCF_057291755.1 Kitasatospora sp. UYEF31 | reverse complement strand
ACGGCTGGTCCCTAACAACCGAACACGGGGATTCGGGGTGCCCCCCACATGGGCCCCCACCCCGGGTTCGGGGCCAGGGGTGGGGCGGGGGCGCCGGGGGCCGGGCCCGGCCCCCGCGGCGCACGCGCCGCCACTTGTAGAACACCGGTGCGGCCCAGGCCGTTGCACCGCTGGGCGGCGGGCGTTTCCGGGGTGGGATCAGACCGCCGCACCCGGACGGGTGAGCGCGGCCGACAGCGGCCGGTACTCACGGCTCGTCCCGCCGCACCCGGCGGTGGGGGCCGTCAGGCCGCGGGCGGGACGGTCGGGGAAGACCGCGGTGACCCGGTTCCCGGTCCGTACGGCCGGGACTTGGGCCCGGAGCCGCGCCGCGGACGTCTTCCGGTCGTGCCAGGGGCAGATGAGCCGGCTGGCGTCCGGCGTCACACCGGCCAGGTGCAGCGGGCCGCCGCGGTGGGGGCACTGGGCACTCATCACGAAGCCGCGGCCGTCGACCGTGGCGTACACGTAGGCCGTGCCGGCGACGACCACGCAGTTCACCTGCCCCGCGACAGGGAAACTCACGACAGGCATGTGCGGTAATCCCCCACCGAGTGGATCTCGTAGACGCACTCCTCGGACAGAATGTCGGCGCCGTGCAGCCGGTTGCGCCGGATGACGACTCCCTCTCCGGCCTCCAGCGTCAGCGACGAGCCGAGCCCGCTCTCGAAGCGCATGGTGCCGGACACGATGTGGCAGAGCTCGTCGCCCTCGTGGCAGTGGGTGTTCGACAGTTCGTTGAACGGCTCGACCAGGTGCGCCACCGGCGCCTCCACCCGGCCTTCCTTGATGGCCTCGTAGACGGGACCGTGCAGTTTCTTGAGCTCCGGCTGGTCGTCCATCCAGGCGATCTGCGCGACGAAGTCCGTGTCGGCGACCTCCACGAGCGCCCGGTACTCTTCGATGCCGCGGACGATCTCGGGGATGATCCCCTCGCCGTGGGCTTCGATCAGCGGCGCGATGATCTTCTCGCGTGCCATCCGGCCGTGGTGCTGGTCGATGTGGACGTGCTCGGTGAAGTACGTGGTGTCGACGGAGTCGCCGAAGACGCCGTGCAGCAGCCGGTCGGCACGCCGGCAGAAGTCGACCAGCGAACTCTCGGTGAAGAACAGGGCGCCGATGTAGCGGAAGAACAGTTCGTGGTTCTTTCCCAGGTAGTGGAAGTAGTTGTTCAGCAGCAGGCTGCTGTTGAGGTAGTACTGCCAGTACCTGTGGAGATCGGACTCCAGGCCGACGGACTCCAGCGTCCGCTCGAACAGGGTGCTGTGCTTGGTGTCGTGCACGCCGTAGCCGTACTCGTCGATGACGACCTTGAACCACTCGGACTGGACCGGGCCGTAGTAGCCGAGGACGTTACGTATCATCGGCGACGCCTCGGACAGGAAGTCGGGGGCGAACTGCACCAGCCACATGCGGGCGGCGCGCGCGGGGTCGGTGGAGCCGGTGACGGCCTCCTCGACCGGTGACAGCTCTTCGCCGCCGCCCATGTCCAGCGAGTCGAGGTAACTGTCCAGGCTCGCCTTGGTCCACTTCCCGGACGTCTCGACCTCGTCGTCGAGGAAACCGAATGCGTACCGCTCCAGGGCCGGGCGTATCCGCTCCCCGAGCGCCCGGTTGGCCGGGCTGTAGAACGCGTGGAAGTCCTCCTCCTTGCCCTTGAGTCCGGACTTGGGGAAGAACACCAGGTCCGCCTCGTAGACGGAGGTGAGCAGGCGCTGCACGGTCAGGCTCGTGTAGTCGAGGATGTTCTCCCGGCCCGGCACCTTGTCGAAGTCGAGGTGCGGAAGCACCTGCGGGCGCAGCTGGCGCCGGTAGGGGTTGTCGTTGTTCTGCCAGTCCCGGTTGTCGAGGAAGACCGGGTTCGTGGCGTACTGCACGATGGCGTCGCGCAGTTCGGTGCCGCTGAGCGCGAACGGGACGTGCTGCGGTACGTGACTCATTGCGTGCTCCTTGGTCCGGATCGGAAGAGGTACGGCCAGCAGGGCGGGGTGGGCATGCCGGCGGTGTCGGTCAGACGTGCACGCTGAGGGCGAAGTCGCTCCACCGGAGCCGGAGGGGGACCGTCTCACCCGCCTTCACCTGAACGGGCTTCTCCAGCGGGACCCACCCCTGCATCCAGTGCGACCGGGTGTTCTCCGGGGAGTTCGCCAGCGTGGTGCCGACCTCCATGTCCAGCTCGAACCATACGACCAGGGCGTGTGCCTCCCCGTCGGCGCTCGCGGCGAGGTCGACCTGGCGTTCGCACGGCTCCAGGGGGTCCTCGGTCAGGTCGAACTCCACGACCGTGGCAGCCTCGGACAGGAACCGGTGGGGCCAGGTGTTGAGGCGCACTGGGAAATGACCCCGGGTGGACAGTGCGTTCATGAGCGAGACGTCGAAGCCGTCGGCCGTCGTGACCTGGTTGAGCCGCAGGATGTCCTCGCTGCTGACGAGACGGCCGAGGATCCGGGCCGCGGAAGGGAACATGACCCCGCCGGGCTTCAGCAGATGCCGGCGCGCATGCCGGATCGACGGCAGCAGGCCCTCGCCGATGAGCCCGCAGTCGACGATCTCCGAGACCAGCACGTCCACCGGGCCGTCGAGGTCACGACCCACCTCCAGCGCGGTGGACGGCTTTCCGATCACTGTGATGACGTCGCTGAACCCGTGGGCGTCGACCACCTGTCGGGCCACCTCCGCGAGCAGCGGATTCATCTCGCAGGTGATCACTCGCGCCGCGCCCGCCCGGGCCGCCGCCATGGCGAGCAGCCCGCTCCCCGAGCCGATGTCCAGCACGGTCGCCCCGGCCGGGATGCCGCGCGCCAGGACGTCGGCCAGGGCGTCGTTGCGCGCGGTGTCGTTCAGCATCGCGAAATGCCAGCGGGGAACGGTTCTGCGCGCGATCCGCGCGAAGACCTCGGAGTCGGTGGACACACCCCCCGCCGGCGCCGTGAGCAGCGCGGACGCCTGCTCGGCGATGTCGTTCATCTCCTGCGCCAGCGACTGCAGCGACGCCGTGATCAGGCGGTGCTGCGAGCTGTTGAGCCACAGGCTCGGACCGTCGGGTTTGGGATCGTGCCCTGATGTCGTGACCTGTGCGCCCTGGACCTGCTGCATATTCGCCACCACTCCTCACGTTGAACGGCCGGATCAACCGTGGTGCACGGCAGACCTTCAAGATCGACGCTCCGTCGCAAGGCGACCGTACGGAAGCCCGATGGTGCGGAACTCCAGCGGCACTCCAGTCCGAGCGGCGGTTCTGCCGGGCGCGGCCCCCCGCGCGGGGGCGTTGACCTGCGGGAACGCGGGCGCCGCCGATCCGCTGGAAGGAGGCGGCAGAAAACTAGACACCGTACTGGTTGGTTCTGCCGCTGTCGGCGCGTTCGACGGACCGGGGCGGCGAGGGGGGAAGGCTCATGCGCCACCGCCCGGCGTTACGTCGACTATCCGGTGAGCAGTTGGCAGGTCGAAGCCCGGTGACGGGCAGAACAGGGCCGCGCTGAAGGCGGCCCGCTGCCAACCATGACGGCCCCTCAGCTAGGACAGTTTCTGGCCTATACGGCCTCTGGTGTCGTGTTGGGCACCGGAAGAACCGGATCGTGCGGAAGCACCGGCGGCACAGCCGCTCCACCCACTCCACCACCCGGTTCCAGCCGCTCCACCCGGTTCCAGCCGGGGGAGCGGGGCCGGCGAAGCAGGTCACCGTACGGTCGGCATCGCGGTCCGCAACCACAAAACCACCCGGACCATCCGTAAGGTTGGCCGGTTCCCCCTTCCGGTGGCTGCGGGGCGAACGACTAGCCTGGGCCCTGACGCCACGGTGGACCGAAGCGGTGAGCACCGGAAACCATCCGGTGCGGTGTCGCTTACAGCGGGCGGACGGGGAGAGACATGTCCGAGAAGCCGACACCGCATCTTCCGCTGCCGCGTATGCGCCTGGATGAACTGCTCGACGAGTTGCAGACGCACGTCGGAGTGGTCCGGGCCACCCGGGACCGTGTGCACAACCTCCTCGAGGCCGTGCTCGCGGTCGGCGGCGACCTGGACCTGGAGACTGTGCTGCGGCGGATCGTCGAATCCGCGGTGACGCTGGTCGACGCCGAGTACGGCGCGTTGGGTGTGATCGGCGACGAGGACGGCCTGGCCCGCTTCCTGACCGTCGGCATGGACGAGGTGACGATCGCCGGCATCGGGCCCTACCCGGCTGGCCAGGGCATCCTGGGGCTGGTCATCCGGGAACCGCAGCCGTTGCGGCTGCACGACTTGAACGTCCATGAGGACTCGTACGGCTTCCCGCCCGGGCACCCCCCGATGCGCACCTTCCTGGGTGTCCCCATCCAGACCCGCGACAAGGTGTACGGCAACATCTACCTGACCGAGAAGCGTGGCGGGATGGACTTCGACGACGAGGACGAAGCGCTGCTGCGCGCGCTGGCCGCGGCGGCGGGGGTCGCCATCGACAACGCCCGCCTGTACGACGAGGCGCGGCACCGCGAACGCTGGCTCTCGGCGAGTTCGGAACTGACCCGCAGCCTCCTGTCCGGCGACGACCCCGGCGATGTCCTGCGGGCTTTCACCGCGACGGCGCGGGAGATGGCCTCCGCCGACCTGGTGACCGTACTGGCGCCCGTGCCGGACACCGCGGACCTCGTCGTCGCGGCAGCCGACGGTGACCGGGCCGACCAGCTGAACGGGTTGATCCTGGCCCGCGGTTCGGTCCTCGCCGACAAGGTCTACAGCTCAGGGGAGGTTTTTGTCAGCCAGGACGTCCGGACGGACCCCCAGGCTGAGGGGTCCATGGTCGCCGCACTGGGGCTGGGCCCGGTCTTCATAGCGCCGCTGGGGACCAGAGGGCACATCCGGGGTGTCCTGCAGGTGGCCAACAACGCCGGCGGGCCTGATTTCCCGGAAGCCGTCGTACGGATGGTCGCCGGGTTCGCCGACCACGCCGCGCTGGCCCTGGAGATCGCCGAACGCCGCCGCGACGCCGAGCTCCTGACCGTCTTCCAGGACCGCGACAGGATCGCCCGGGACCTGCACGACATGGCCATCCAGCGGTTGTTCGCCACCGGGATGACGCTGCAGAGCGCGCTGCCGCAGATCACCAGCCCGTCGGCGGCCGAACGGGTGACCCGCGCCGTCGACGACCTGGACGAGACCATCAAGGTCATCCGGTCCACGATCTTCTCCCTCAAGGCCCGTGACCGCAGCGGCGGTACGGGTCTGCGCACCCGGATCCTGCGTGAGTCGGACGAGGCGACCGCCGCCCTGGGCTTCGGTCCGGCGCTGCGGCTCAACGGACTGCTGGACACCCTCGTCCCTGACTCGCTCGCCGACGATGTGATCGCTGTACTGCGCGAGGGCCTGTCCAACATCGTCCAGCACGCCGCCGCCACCCGGGCCGAGGTCTCAGCCGAGGTCGCCGACGGCGGGCTGACCCTGCGGATCACCGACGACGGGACCGGGATCCCCGCGACGCTTGTCCGGCGCAGTGGTCTGGACAACCTCCTCGGCCGGGCGCAGGCCGTCGGCGGGACCTGCACCGTCGAACGGGCCGCCGTCGGCGGCACGGTGGTGCTGTGGACGGTTCCGTTGCCGTGAATGACTTATTTTCCAGATCTTTCTCCATACGCGTACCAAGGTGAATCCGTAGAGCTGGTCAAGGGTGGCCGGCTCGCAAAGTATTACGCTTCGCCGTACCGCCTCGTGCCAGGGCGGTTTCCCTGCGCGGAAACTCCGCGCACAGCTTCCGGCGAACCGGCAGCTGTGCGCGCTTGACCTGCGCGTTTGAGCACGGGAGCCAGTTCAGAAGTTGATCAGGGTTGTGGGGTTGACTATCACCGCTCGTATGTGCGGATGCGGTAACGCAGCCCGGACGTCGAGAACTTCCAGCCTTTGTCCTCGGTGACTTTCCAACTCGCGTCCGGTGTCGGCGCGTAGGTGTCGCCGTCCACCGTCGAGTCGACTTCAGTCACCGAAAGCGTCGTGGCATTTCCCAGGGCCGCACGGTAGATTTCCCCGCCGCCGATCACCCATGCCGCAGCGGAGGCGGTCGGCTCCAACGACTCGGCTGCGAGTTCCAAAGCCTCGGCGACGGACCCGGCACGTTCCGCGCCTTCGGCCACCCAGTGCGGATCGCGCGTCACCACGATGTTGCGCCTGCCGGTCAGCGGGCGGAACCGAGGGGGCAGCGAATCCCATGTTTTGCGCCCCATCACCACCGGATGGCCAAGGGTGGTTGCCTTGAAATGCGCCAGATCCTCAGGCAGTCGCCACGGAACCGCGTTGCCCGCGCCGATCACGCCATCGAGGGTCTGCGCCCAGATCAGCCCGACGTTCACACCGCGACCGGGGCTTTGATGGCCGGGTGGTGCCGGTAGTCGAGCACTTCCACATCGGAGTAGGCGTAGTCGAAAAGCGAGTCCGCCTGGCGCAGACGCAGCCCGGGGAACTCGAACGGAGTGCGCGAGAGCTGCTCTGTCACCTGCTCGATGTGGTTGTCGTAGATGTGGCAGTCACCGCCGGTCCAGATGAAGTCGCCCGGCTTGAGGCCGGCCTGCTGCGCCACCATGTGGGTGAGCAGGGCGTAGCTGGCGATGTTGAACGGGACGCCGAGGAACAGGTCCGCGCTGCGCTGGTACAGCTGGCAGGAGAGCCTGCCGTCGGCGACGTAGAACTGGAAGAAGGCATGACACGGCGCGAGTGCCATCTTGGTCAGCTCGCCGACGTTCCAGGCGGAGACGATCATCCGGCGGGAGTCCGGGTCGCGGCGCAGGGTGTCCAGAACATCGCTGATCTGGTCGATGTGCCTGCCGTCAGGGGTGGGCCAGGTGCGCCACTGCGTACCGTAGACCGGGCCGAGTTCACCGTTCGTGTCGGCCCATTCGTCCCAGATGGTGACGCCGTGCTCATGTAGCCAGCCGACGTTCGAGTCGCCGCGCAGGAACCACAGCAGTTCGTACACGATGGACCTGAGGTGCACCTTTTTGGTGGTGACCAGCGGGAACCCCCGTGAGAGGTCGTAGCGTAGTTGGTGCCCGAAGACACTTCGGGTGCCGGTTCCCGTCCGGTCGGCTTTGGCCGTCCCGGAGGTGAGTACCAGTTGCAACAGGTCTTCGTACTGGGTGTCCGCCACAGCCGTTGAGTCTACTGGTCTAGCTACAAGACGCACTCGACAGGTCATGTCTCCGCTGTGTGTCAGGGCATCGGTGTGCGGCTCTCAGTGAATCTGGGCGCAATGGTACTGGCGGGTAGATATTTTGGCACGCACCCTTGCCCGGGTCCGGAGGCAGGACCGGACCCCCGAGCACAGGGGTCGGTTCGGCAGTCACGTTCGGCGGTGGCAGGCCGATTCTTGGAGTTCTTCCTAGGTCACCCGCTTCCTGGCCCGCTGCGAAGCTCAACCAGCGCGCCCACGCCGGTTTCGGGGCATTCCCCCGACCCCTTTTTTTCACCCACTTTCGTCACAGCGGACTAAGTGACGAATCAGATTACATAGCGGGAATTATGTTGCATCTGAAAGATCTGCGAATAATGCGACTTTTGACCGTTTTGCCACATCTCCAGGTCTTTGATGTATAGACGTTAACGGTAATTCGTTAATGAAGGCACAAGGATCCTTAGCGGACCCCGGCCAAGGGCGGCCAAGGACCCGTGGGCCCTCCTGCGAGCCTCGACCCCGGGAACGGCAATGCCGGAACATGACGACACACCCGTCCTCGACCGCCTGGTCCATGAGCCGGCCAGGCTCGCGATCCTGACCGTCCTGTCGGCGGTGCACTCCGCCGACTTCCTTTTCCTACAGCGCGCCACTGGGAGCAGCTGGAGCGGTTGCGGAACTTCCCACGACGCGAGTAGCTGCCGAGCCGTACCCGGGTCGTCACCATCGCCGCCATCGGTTGCCGCTTCGCGGCCGGCCGAGCCTGCTCCGGAGCTGCGCGGAAGAGACCCCGCCGCCCCGACGCGCTAACAGAGGCGTCGCGGGCGGCGGGGTCGCCGTACAAAAGGTTCGGCCTTCAGCTCACTCGGCGGAGCACCGTCGCGGCCACCAGTGCGGCGGCGGCCAGGAGAGCTGCGCACAGTGTCAGCCCCAGCGCGTAGCCGCTGTTGAGGGCGTCGGGGGTGACTGCGTCGCCCGTGCGGTTGTGTGCCACGGTGCCGAGTGCCGCCAGGCCGAGGGACGCGCCGATCTGGCGGGAGCTGGCGAGGAGGCCCGAGGCGGTGCCGGCCTCCTCCGGCGCTACGCCGATCGTGGCGAGGGAGACGATCGGCGCGAGGCACAGTCCGAAGCCCACACTGGCGACGATGGACGGGCCGAGCGCGTCCGTGACGTAGGAGCCGTCGGCGCTGATCTGGCCGAACCAGGCGAATCCGGCGGCGGTCACCAGTGCGCCGATGATCAGGAGTGTGCGCGGCGGGTAGCGGTAGCCGAGCTTGACGGCCACCACGGATCCCGCGACGACGCCGAGGGCGAACGGCAGGAACTGGAGTCCGGCCAACGCCGGACCACTTCCGAGGACCCGCTGCATGTAGAGGGAGGCGAAGTAGAAGGACGAGGCCATCGCCGCGCCGACAAGCAGGTTGTACGCGTTGGCTCCCGCGACGGCTCGGTTCGTGAACAGGCCGAGCCGGACGAGCGGGTCGCGGGTGGTGGTCCGCTCGACGTGAAGGAACGCGGCGAGCAGCACGACGGAGACGGCCAGGGTGGTCAGGGTCACCGCTGAGCTCCATCCGTGCTGGTCCGCACGTACGACACCGAACACCAGCAGCGTCAGCCCCGCCGTTGCCAGCACCGCGCCCAGGACATCGGGACGGCTGTCGCGCGCCGGGGGCGCACCGTCGACGATGCCCCGCAGTGCCATGAGCAGCGCCACTGCGGCCATCGGCACGTTCACGAACATGACCCAGCGCCAGCTGGCGTACTCCGTCAGCACACCGCCGATCAGTACGCCGAACGCCGCTCCGGCCGCGTTCACCGCACTCCACACACCGAACGCCTTCACCCGCTCCCTGCCGCTGGGGAACGTCGACGTCAGCAGCGCCAGCGCGGCCGGTGCCAGCGCGGCGGCCCCGATGCCCTGGGCGACGCGGGCGGCGACCAGGTGGCCGGGTTCCTGCGCGAAGCCGCCGAGGAGCGAGGCGACGCCGAACACTCCGAGTCCGAGTAACAAGAGCCGTTTGCGGCCGTAGCGGTCGGCGGCCTTGCCGCCCAGCAGGAGCAGTCCGCCGAAGGTGAGCGCGTACGCGTGGATGACCCAGGTCAGGCCCACCGGGCTGAAGCCGAGGCCGGAGGCGATCTGCGGCAGACCGACGTTCACGATCGACAGGTCCAGCGAAACCATGAACTGTACGACGGCCACCACGGCGAGGGTGACCCCGGGCCTGGCCGCCCTGCCCGCGACTGGCCCCGGGTGTGCTTTTTCCTTGATTGACATGGCAGTTCGGTCCTCTCGGCCTGGGATGAGGTTACTTTCGGAACATGTTCCAAAAGTAACCGCGAAACCTCGCCGCTGTCGAGACGTCAGAGAAGAATCCCGCTGTCCGCACATTGCCGCGCCGCCACGTGGCGGCCACCGGAAAGCCGCGGGCATGATGGGGCGATGCCCCGCTCCAGTACGTCAAACGGCCGCACCGGCCGGCCTCCGGTGACCTCGCGCGCGCAGATCCTCGTCGCGGCCCGGCAGATCATCGACCGGGACGGCTGGGAGAAGCTGACCGTCCGCCGCCTGGCCGCGGAACTCGGCATCGGGACGACGACGCTCTACCACCACGTACGCGACCGGGAAGACCTGCTCGTCCAGCTGCTCGACGAATACATCGGGCAGAGCCCGCAGCCCGACCTGCCCGACGACCCACGGGAACGCATCATCGTGGCGACCTCCGCGATGCACGACACGCTTGCCGCGTGGCCCTGGGCGGCGGAGACCCTGACCACCGACGGCTTCCTCGGCCGCGTCGGCGAACCAGCCCTGCTGGCGGTCGAATCCATCCTCGCCGGAGCGGTCGACTACGGGTGCACCCACGACCAGGCCGTCGTCATCTTCCGCAGCCTCTGGTATTACACCGTCGGTGAAATCCTGGTCCGCTCCCACTCCGCCAGCCTGGACTCCGGCATCAGCCGGTTCACCGACAGCGATGTCGCCGACTTCACCGCCAGACTGGACCCGGACCGGCTGCCGAACCTCGCCGCGATCGGCGTCCGATGGTCGGTGGTCAGCGCCCAGGACACCTATCCGCCGGCGCTGGAAGCCTTCGTCGACGGGCTGCTGGCGCAGGCCACGGCGGCCCGGTAATCAGCGGGCAGCCGCGACCCGGCCCTGGGTGGGAAGCTCCAGCACACGCGGATCAGTTCCGGCGGAACCCGTATCGACCTGGCACGGGAGAATTCCATCCTGGCCCGGTGCGTAGCGGTGACCAGCAACCTGCTCAACCTGCGGGTGAGTCAGATCAACGGCTGTGGCGTCTGCGCCGACACATGCACTCCCGCGATCTGAAGAAGGCGGGCGAGTCGGATACGCCGAGCTACTCGCCGAGTACTACACCTGGATGCTGGGCGGCGACGTCCAGGCAGCAGCCACGGGACAAGCCGAACTCCTGCACGACCTGGGCATACACCCGCAGTCTGCGGCGGACATCGCCATCGACCTCGGGTGCGGTCCCGGGGTGCAGTCGCTGGCACTGGCACGTCTCGGCTTTTCCCTGGTGATAGCCGTTGACACGAGTCTGCGACTGCTCAGGGAACTCGCGGAGTACGCGCAGGGCGTCCCCGCGATCCGCACCCTACAGGGGGACATCCGTGACGTACTTCCGACAGTGACCGGGCCCGGAACCGCCGCGGTGATCGTGTGCATGGGCGACACCTTGCCCCACCTGCCCGCCAGGGCCGACGTGCAGGCGCTGCTCAAGGATGTCGTCGACGCGCTCCGCCCGGGCGGACACTTCGTTGTCACCTACCGCGACCTCACCAGGGAACTCCAGGGCGCCGACCGTTTCATCTCCGTACGCGAAACCGACGACCAGCTGCTCACCTGCTTCCTGGAATATCTCGACGACGACACTGTGCTGGTCCACGACGTGCTCAACACTCGTTCGCAGAACGGCTGGAAGCTCCAGGTCGGCAGTTATCCCAAACTGCGGCTGGCTCGGCAGTGGCTGGCCGAGCAGTGCCGTACGGCTGGTCTTGAGATCCAGCACGACACCATCGGGCCACGGGGGATGCAGGTCCTCCACGCCGTCAAGCTCTGACGGCACCGGCGCGCAGGACCCATCGAATCGGCGAGGAGTGCTTCGTGTTCGGGGTCGACTCCGTCGCCGTGGCTCACGATCGGGTCGGGCATGCGCTCGCCCATGAAATCCTCACGCCGTGACCGGCGGGACCGCAGCATGTCGAGGCATACCCGCCCGACGAGCCGAGCATCCGGTAGGCCACCGACCGCAGTTGGGGCCGGTTGGCCTCGAACCGCGGAGAAGAATCATGGAAGCACGTATGGGCAACCCCGCGGTCATCCTGCCCGGCGCGATGAAGGCCCTGGTGGGCATGAACGAACCGGTGGCGGCGGCCGGGCTGACCCGGTTCCGGACGACGTCTGGAGCGATGCGGCCGACCACTACACCGAGCAGGAACTGGCCGCGCTGCTCTTCTCGATCGCCACGATCAACGTCTGGAACCGGCTCAACGCCGCCACCCGGCAGATCGCGGGCGCCTGGGGCTGAGTCGGCCAGGCCCGGGTGCGGTCAGACGAGGTCCACGCCGGGCCCCGGTGCCCGCAGATCCACTGCCCGCACCGGGGCGTAGTCCTCCCGGTCCGGGGAACACGCAGGTGGCCGCGCGTTTCCACCCTCCGAAAGGCCCGTAGATGTCGGACGACGACCTTGAGCTGAACCCCCTGTTCACCCGCCCGGGGGAGGCCAGGTCCGTCCCGCGCTACCAGCTGCCCGACGGGCCGATGCTGCCGGAGACCGCCTACCAGGTGGTGCACGACGAGGCGATGCTCGACGGGAACGCGCGGTTGAACCTGGCGACGTTCGTCGGGACGTGGATGGATCCGCACGCGTCCCGGCTCTACAGCGAGTCGTTCGACAAGAACATCGTCGACAAGGACGAGTACCCCAAGACCGCGGACATCGAGGACCGCTGCTGGAAGATCCTCGCATCGCTGTGGAACGCCCCCGACCCGACCGGGACGATCGGCACGTCGACGACCGGGTCGTCCGAAGGCTGCATGCTCGGCGGTCTTGCGCTCAAGCGGCGCTGGCAGCACGCCCGGCGGGCGGCGGGCAAACCCACGGACCGGCCGAACCTCATCATGAGTTCGGCGGTGCAGGTCGTGTGGGAGAAGTTCTGCAACTACTGGGACGTCGAGGCGCGCTACGTGCCGATTTCCGAGGAACACCCGATGCTGGACGGCTCGGCCCTGGCGTCGGTCGTGGACGAGAACACCATCGGTGTCGTCGCGATCATGGGTGTCACGTACACCGGGATGTACGAGCCGGTGCGGGAGATCGCCGCCGCACTCGACCGGATCCAGCGGGACACCGGCCTTGACGTGCCCATCCACGTGGACGGGGCGTCGGGCGCGATGGTCGCCCCGTTCCTCCAGCCGGACCTGGTGTGGGACTTCCGCCTGGAGCGGGTGCACTCCATCAACACCTCAGGGCACAAGTACGGTCTGGTCTACCCGGGTCTGGGCTGGGTGGTGTGGCGCAGCCGTGACCTGCTGCCCGAGGACCTCGTGTTCAACGTCAGCTATCTGGGCGGCGACATGCCCACGTTCGGCCTCAACTTCTCCCGCCCCGGGGCGCAGATCCTGTTGCAGTACTACCAGTTCCTGCGCCTGGGCTGGGGCGGCTACCGCACGGTGCAGCAGGGTTGCCAGGACGTCGCACGTTTCCTCGCGGAGGGGGTCGGGGCGATGGAAGCGTTCGAGCTGTGGAACGACGGGTCGGACATCCCGGTGTTCGCGTGGCGGCAGGCGCGGGGGCATACGAAGGACTGGACGTTGTACGACCTGTCGGAGCGGCTTCGTATGCGGGGCTGGCTTGTCCCGGCCTACCCGATGCCCGACAACCTGGCGGACATGACGGTGCAGCGGATCGTCGTACGGAACGGTTTGAGCATGGACCTGGCCGGCGGTCTGCTGGCGGACATCGTCACGGAGACGCGGTACCTGGAGCGACTGTCCGGGCCGCTGCCGGCGGAGGAGCCGCGGACGGCGTTCCACCACTGATCCGTACGACTGGAAAAGATTTTTGAAGAAAAAACCTCCGACTGTGTCGATCCTCGGGGTGCCCGTTCGACGCACTGGCAGCAGGCCGGATCCGGCAGGCGGGTCCGTACCGGAATCCAGGGAGACACCCCATGCGTTTCATGATGATCGTCCACGGCAACGACGAGTCCGAAGCCGGTGTCATGCCGCCGCCGGAGCTGTTCGAGGCGATGGGCCGGTACAACGAGGAACTGGTCAAGGCCGGTGTGCTGCTTGCCGTCGACGGGCTGGCCCCGACGTCCAAGGGCGCGCTGGTGAAGTTCTCCGGTGGTAGGGCAACCGTGGTCGACGGCCCGTTCGCCGAGACCAAGGAGCTGATCGCCGGGTTCTGGATCATCCAGGTGAAGTCGAAGGCGGAGGCCGTCGAGTGGGCCTCGCGCGCGCCGTTCGGTGACGGCGGGGAGTTGGTGGTGCGGCAGATCGCCGAGCTGGAGGACATCCCTGACGAGGCGATGCCCGAGGGTGCCCGCGAGCGTGTGCAGAGGCTGCGCGCTGAGGTCGGGCGGCAGACCGGAAAGGCATAACAGCCGGACGGTCGGTGTGCTCTGATGTCGTGTTGTGACGGCATCAGACACCCACCGGGCGGTCGACGCGGTCTGGCGGATCGAGTCGGCCCGGCTCATCGCCGGGCTGACCCGGCTCGTACGCGACGTCGGCCTGGCCGAGGAACTCGCCCAGGACGCCCTGGTCGCGGCGTTGGAGCAGTGGCCTGAGCAGGGCGTTCCGCGGAATCCGGGGGCCTGGCTGATGACTGTGGCCAAGCGGCGGGGGATCGATCTGATCCGCCGTGAGCGGCGGTACTGCGAGAAACTGGAAGGGATCGGGCACGGTCTTGGGACCGGTCAGCGAGAGGTCGTCCCCGGTACCCCCGACGAGGGGGAGATCGGGGACGACCTCCTTCGTCTGGTGTTCATCGCCTGCCACCCCGTCCTGTCGACGCGGGCACGGGTCGCGTTGACGCTGCGGCTCCTGGGCGGGTTGACCACGGATGAGATCGCGCGGGCGTACCTGGTCGAGGAGCCCACGGTGGCGCAGCGGATCGTGCGGGCGAAGAAGACCCTCGCCGACAAGCGGGTGCCGTTCGAGGTTCCGCGGGGCTTGGAGTTGACCGACCGTTTGTCCTCCGTACTCGAGGTTGTTTATCTGATCTTCAATGAGGGTTATGCGGCGACGGCCGGGGACGACTGGATGCGCCCTGAGCTGTGTCAGGAGGCTATGCGGCTCGGCCGGGTGCTGGTCGGGCTGATGCCGGGGGAGCCTGAGGTGCACGGTCTGGTGTCGTTGCTGGAGATCCAGGCGTCGCGGATGGCGGCGCGTACGGGTCCTTCGGGTGAACCCGTACTGCTCCTTGCCCAGGACCGCGGCCGGTGGGACCGCCTGCTGGTGCGACGTGGCCTGGCGGCGCTGGCGAAAGCGGAGTCGCTGGGCGGCCCGTCCGGGCCCTACACGCTGCAGGCGTCGATCGCTGCGTGTCATGCGCGGGCCCGGACGGCCGACGAGACCGATTGGGTACGGATCGCCGCGCTGTACGCAGGGCTCGCACAGTTGCTCCCGTCCCCTGTCGTCGAGCTGAACCGGGCGGTCGCTGTGTCGATGGCTTTCGGCCCGGAGCCCGGGCTTGCGGTGGTGGACGCGCTGGTCGCTGAGGGGTCGTTGGACGGTTATCACCTTTTGCCGAGCGTACGGGGGGACTTGCTGTTCAGGCTTGCCCGTTTTGCCGAGGCGAAGGGTGAGTTCGAGTGCGCGGCGGCCCTCACCCGCAACGGCCGGGAGCGGGCGCTGCTGCTGGGCCGGGCGGCTGAGGCCGGGGTGCTGGGGCAGGCGGGTGCTGAACGAAAGACACTGAACGAAAGGCACTGAACGGACAGGGCCCCGGCTTTCGCCGGGGCCCTGTTCTTGTCCTTATATATAGGGGGTCCTGTACGGGTTGGGAGTATGTGAGGTTTTATCCCTGTTTGCGCAGGAGCTCGACAACGCTGGAGAAGCTGCTGGCACCGTGCCCCCCGGCGACGGTGGCACCGGTGATCTTCTTGACGGCCTCCAGGACGCTCGCGTCGATGCCACGGGTGTGGCTCGCGTGGATGACGTGCGCGATCGCGGTGTCCTCCATGGCGAGGTTGTCCTGGTCGCCGGGGTGCTCGCCCGCGTCCACGTTGGCCGCCGACGCGGCCATGATGTCGGGCATGATGTCGACGATCCCCCTGGCGAAGGGCAGGAACTCCGCCGCCGTGGCGCCGTCTGTTCCGGCCAGGGCGAAGGCCTGCATGATCCCGGCGAAGCTGGAGAAGAAGAAGCCGAGCATCGACAGGTCGAACAGGGCGGCCTTGCCGGGGTCGGTGCCCAGGAACGGGGCGTTGCCGGCCATGGCTTTCAGCGTCTCCTCGTGGGCCCCGAAGGCGGACTGCGAGCCGCTGTAGAGGATCAGGCCGACCGGCAGTCCGATGACCGGGGTCGGCACCATGACGGCACCGTCGATGTAGTCGATACCGTGCCCGGCCGCCCACTGGGCCGCCTGTCGGGCCCGCTCGGGGACGTCGGAGGTGAGGTTGACGAGCGTCTTGCCGGACAGTGCGCCGCCCAGGGGTGCGAGGACCGCGTCGCTGACGTCGTAGTCGATCAGGGACACGACGACCAGCGGGCTCGCCGCCACCGCTTCTGCCGCGGTCGCGGCGTTTGTGGCACCGAGCGCGACCAGCGCGTCAGCCTTGCCCGGCGTCCGGTTCCAGACCGTCGTACGGTAGCCCGCCTTCACGAAGGCGCCGGCGAGTGCCTGCCCCATCGAGCCGAGGCCGATGACCGTTACCGCGGTGTTGTTCTCGGTTGTCATCACATTTCCCTTGCTTGAAAGTTCGTGTCCTGCGTGGTGTTGTTGATCCTCGTCGCTGACTGATGAACCATCAAGTACCTACAATTAAGTCAGGTACTTACCTATAGGTAAGAAATGGAGAGGCCTGTGAAGAGCGGCCCGTACAGCTGTGGACTCGACGCCGCCGTGGACGTGATCGGCGGCAAGTGGAAGGCGCTCATCCTGTGGGCGCTGCACTACGAGCCGGTCCGCTTCGGGGAGCTGAAGCGCAAGGTGGCGGGGATCAGCGAGAAGATCCTGATCCAGCAGCTGCGTGACATGGAGGAGCGGGGCATCGTGCACCGTGAGGTGTACCACCAGGTCCCGCCGAAGGTGGAGTACTCCCTGACCCCGCTGGGCCAGACGCTCAACGAGGTGCTGCTGCCGCTGGGGGACTGGGGCGAGGAGAACATGGACACGCTCGTGGCTTCGCGCGAGACGCGCAACGCGGCCTGACCGATCGTCACGTGGCTTGCCGCACAGCTTGGCGAACGGTTTGCCGCACAGCTTGGCGAACGGTTTGGCGCATTGTTTGGCACGCCGCCCGCGTACCGGCTGGTTCAGGTCGGCCGCGGGCGGCGGTTCTTCCGCACGGCGACTACGCGGTCACGGTCGCAGACCGTCCAGCGCCGTCTCGACGACACTGTCGGCGTACGCGTGGGTGAGCGGGCCGCTGCGCAGCATCCGCCGGCTCTGCACGGTGCCGAACAACATTTCGACGGCGATGTCGAGGTCGGTGCCCGCGGCGATCTGCCCGGCGTCCCGGGCGCTGCGCAGCCGGGCTTTCTTGATCTCATTCGTCGGCGCTTCGAGGTGCCTGGTGTATTCGGCCGCGAGCGCCGGGTCGTGCTGGATCTCGGCGGCCAGGGCGCGCATGGGCGCGTCGTAGCGGGGGTTGTTGAGTTCGTCGACGACGGTGCGGAGGACCAGCTTCAGGTCGGCTTCGAGGTCGCCGGTGCCGTAGAAGGCCCCGGGGTTGTCGGCACGGACCACGGCGGGGGACCCTGACTTGCTGACGCGGACCACGATCCGGGTGCCGCACACGGTGGCCTCCGCCGGCACGGCGGCGCGTCCGTTACGGTGCGATGGACTTGAGCCAGTCCTCGACCGTGATGACGTCTGCCTGCCTCGGGAAAAGGTTCCCGGTGAGGATCCGGTGCACCTCGGGGTCGGTGTCGAGGCAGGCGTCCGCCAGGACGGTGAGCCCGAAGTCCAGGTCGGCGGCCTGGCACAGGGTGAACAGCACGACACCACTCGTGGCGATGCCGGTGAGTACGAGGCTGTCGACATCGCGGGCCCTGAGGACCAGGTCGAGGTCACTGCCGGAGAACGCGCTCGCGCGCCTCTTGGTGACCACGGTGTCGCCCTGCCGGGGTGCGACATCGGGGTGGATCTCAGTGCCCGATCCGTCCGCGGCGAAGAGGCCGGACCGCGCAAGGGTGATGAGCGCCTTGTTGCGCGTACCGGCTTCCGGTTGGTCCGGGCGTAGTCCGACGACCACGTAGATCACGGGGATACCGGCCGACCGGGCGCCGTCGACCGCGCCGCGCAGGCGCTGCAAGTATCCGGAACCGTCGCCGACGCGGTCCACGATGGCCTGCTGGACGTCCATCACGAGGAGGGCACTCTTCGCCATGTCTGCTCTCTCCTTCGGGTCGGCCGGCCCGTCCGGTCCGGCGTGTCCGGGTCAGCCGGCCTGTCCGGTCCGGCGTGGTGGCACCGGCTTTGACACTACCGGGCCCCGCCCCGTCACGGCCGGGTCAATCCCGCGTAGGCGGCGAGGTGTTCGCCGGTGAGGGTGGTGTGGTCGGCGATGAGGTCGGCGGGTGTGCCCTCGAAGACGATCCGGCCGCCGTCGTGACCGGCGCCGGGGCCCAGGTCGATGATCCAGTCGGCGTGTGCCATGACCGCCTGGTGGTGCTCGATGACGATGACCGACTTGCCGGAGTCGACGAGCCGGTCGAGCAGGCCGAGCAGTTGCTCGACGTCGGCGAGGTGGAGGCCGGTGGTCGGCTCGTCGAGGACGTAGACGCCGCCCTTCCCGGCCATGTGGGTGGCCAGCTTGAGCCGCTGCCGCTCGCCGCCGGACAGCGTAGTGAGCGGCTGGCCGAGGCTGAGGTAGCCGAGCCCGACGTCGGCGAGCCGCCCGAGGACAGCGTGCGCGGCCGGAGTGCGCGCCTCACCGGCGCCGAAGAACTCCTCGGCCTCGGTCACCGACATCGCGAGCACCTCGCTGATGTCGCGGCCGCCGAGATGGTAGTCCAGCACCGACGCCTGGTACCGCTTTCCCTCGCATTCCTCGCAGACGGTCGCGACGCCGGCCATCATCGCCAAGTCCGTGTAGATGACGCCGACGCCGCTACAGCCGGGGCAGGCACCCTCGGAGTTCGCGCTGAACAGCGCCGGCTTCACGCCGTTGGCCTTAGCGAACGCCTTGCGGACCGGGTCGAGCAGTCCGGTGTACGTCGCCGGACTGCTCCGCCGCGAGCCGCGGATCGCGCTCTGGTCCATCGACACCACGCCCGCGCCGGCGGCCGCTGAACTGTTGACCAGCGACCCTTGCACGAGTGAGCTCTTGCCGGAACCGGCGACACCGGTGACGACGACGAGCACCCCGAGCGGGATGTCGACGTCCACGTCGCGCAGATTGTGCGCCGTCGCGCCGCGGATCTCCAGCGCGCCGGTGGGCGTCCGCACCGTCTCCTTGGGTGCGGTCCGGTCGTTGAGATGGCGGCCGGTCACGGTGCCGCTGGCCTGCAACCCTTCGACGGTGCCCGCGAAGCAGACGGTGCCGCCCGCCGTACCGGCGCCGGGGCCGAGGTCGACGACGTGGTCGGCGATCGCGATCGTCTCCGGCTCGTGCTCCACGACGAGCACTGTGTTGCCTTTGTCCCGCAGCCGCAGCAACAGGTCGTTCATCCGCTGGATGTCATGGGGGTGCAGGCCCGTGGTGGGCTCGTCGAAGACGTAGGTGACGTCGGTGAGCGAGGAGCCGAGGTGGCGGATCATCTTGGCCCGCTGCGCCTCGCCGCCCGAGAGCGTGCCCGACGGGCGGTCGAGGCTGAGGTAGCCGAGCCCGATCTCGACGAACGAGTCGAGGGTCCCGCCCAGGGACGCGAGCAGGGGCGCGACCGAGGGTTCGTCCAGACCGCGCACCCACCCGGCGAGGTCGCTGATCTGCATCGCGGAGGCGTCGGCGATGTTGATCCCCTTGATCTTCGACGACCGGGCCCCCGCGCTGAGCCGGGTGCCGGCGCAGTCGGGGCACACGGTGAACGTCACCGCCCGCCCCACGAACGCCCGGATGTGCGGCTGCAGCGCGTCGACGTCCTTGGCCAGCATCGACTTCTGGATCTTCGGGATCACGCCCTCGTACGTCAGGTTGATGCCGTCGACCTTGATCTTGGTCGGTTCCTTGTAGAGCAGGTCGTGGAGCTCCTTCTTGGTGAACTCGCGGATCGGCTTGTCCGCGTCGAAGAAGCCGCAGCCGCTGAAGATGCGGCCGAACCAGCCGTCGCTGCTGTAGCCGGGGATCGTGAGCGCACCCTCGTTGAGCGATTTACTGTCGTCGTACAGCGCGGACAGGTCGAAGTCGGTCACCGAGCCCCGGCCCTCGCAGCGCGGGCACATGCCGCCGGTGATGCTGAATTCGCGACGCTCCTGCACGGTCCGGCCGGCGCGCTCCAGGGTGACCGCGCCCGCTCCGCTGATCGAGGCGACGTTGAAGGAGAACGCCTTGGGCGAGCCGATGTGCGGCTGCCCGAGCCGGCTGAAGAGGATGCGCAGCATCGCGTTGGCGTCGGTGGCGGTGCCGACGGTGGAGCGGGCGTCGGCACCCATCCGCTGCTGGTCGACGATGATCGCGGTCGTCAGCCCTTCGAGCACGTCGACTTCGGGTCGGGACAGCGTCGGCATGAAGCCCTGCACGAAGGCGCTGTAAGTCTCGTTGATCAGCCGCTGCGAGTCCGCGGCGATCGTGCCGAACACCAGGGAGCTCTTGCCCGAGCCGGAGACACCGGTGAACACCGTCAGCCGGCGTTTCGGGATTTCGACGCTGACGTCCTTGAGGTTGTTCACGCGCGCGCCGTGCACACGGATCAGACCGTGGCTGTCGGCGATGTGCGGCGCCTGCGCGTCCGTCCTGGTGGTTTTGCTCATCGGGTCTCCGTCTGTCCGGCGGGGCCGCGTGTGCGGTCCCGGTCTTCGTCGCCTGGCTCGATCTGACCAGATTCAAGCAGTACGTCTGGTTCTTTTTCCAGCCCCGGCCGGGATGTCAGGCCGACCAGCGGAGGTCGGTGCTCATCAGTCCTGGAGCAGCCCCAGGACGTTGCCGTCGAGGTCGGTGCCGGTGGGCGACTGCGTCGTGCAGTTCCCGGACGATGCGCAGCCGTTCGTCAGGCATGCGGAAATCTGCTATGTGATGACATGTCAGCTGATGGCATGTCACTTGATGTCAAGGAGCGCCGCGATCGCCGGTCCGAACGCCCCGCCCAGTTGGTAGCAGAGGTTGAACAGACCGAGCGGTGGAGTTCTCAGGCAAGGTCAGGACCCCAACCTACGAAGCGGGAAGACCCTCGGTAGGGTGCGTTCTGATGCCGGATTCATGGGTCAATTCAGCGCACCGGGTCGGCACTGACCTGCACCTCGATCTCAGCGGGGCGGGGAGTCGCCGCACCGTGCTGATGCACGCGCTGCGCGAGGCCGTCCGGACAGGACGACTGACCCCGGGCATGGTGCTGCCGCCCTACCGCTCACTGGCGGCCGACCTCGGCATCGCCCGCAACACCGTCGCCGACGCCTACGCCGAGCTCGTCGCCGAAGGCTGGCTGACCGCCCGTCAGGGTTCCGGAACCAGAGTTGCCCGCCGTGCCGAACCCCTGCGGGCGGAGACCGCGGAGAACGATCCCGTACGGGAGACATCGCGAGCGGCGCGGATTCTCTCCGGGCGGTTCCAACCCGTACACGACCTTCGTTCCGGTCTTCCCGACCCGGCGTCCTTCCCGCGTGGTGCGTGGCTCGCCTCGGCCCGGCGGGCGGTGACCGCCGCCCCGAACGACGCCTTCGGGCCCGCCGACCCGCACGGACGTCCTGAGCTGCGTAGCGCCCTGGCCGACTACCTGGCCAGGGCCCGCGGGGTGCGGACCGACCCGGAGCGGATCGTGGTGTGCGCGGGCTACGGCCCCGCGCTGCGGCTGCTCGGGCCGCTGCTGCGCGGCACCGTGGCGGTGGAGGCGTACGGCCTGCCGTTCCACCGCGGCCTGCTCACCGGGGCAGGCCTGCGCACCGTGCCACTGGCGCTCGACGAGCACGGGGCCCGTACGGAAGACCTCTCCGGTACGGACGCGAAGACGGTGCTGCTGACCCCGGCGCACCAGTACCCGACGGGCGGTCCGCTGCATCCGGAGCGGCGCGCGGCCGTCGTCGACTGGGCGCGTGCTAGGGGCGGCCTGGTGGTCGAGGACGACTACGACGGCGAGTTCCGCTACGACCGGCAGCCCGTCGGCGCACTCCAGGGCCTGGACCCGGACCGGGTCGTCTATGTCGGGTCGGTCAGCAAGAGCCTGTCGACGGCGCTGCGCCTGGGCTGGATGGTACTGCCCGAGCACCTGGTGGGGGACGTGCTCGCGGCCAAGGGTGTGCGTGAGCCGTGGACGGGGGTCCTGGACCAGCTGACGCTGGCCGATTTCATCACGTCCGGTGCGTACGACAAGCATCTGCGCGGGATGCGGCTGCGCTACCGGCGGCGGCGCGACCAGTTGGCCGCGATGCTTGCTGAGGGTTTCCCCCAGGTGCGGGTGACGGGGATCGCAGCGGGCCTGCACGCCGTACTCGAACTGCCGCCCGGCACGGAACCGGCCGTCTTCGAATCCGCGACACTGGAGGGCCTGGCCGTTGATCCGCTGGCCGCTTACCGGCACCCGGACAGTCCCATGCCGCTGTACGACGGCCTTGTGGTGGGTTTCGGCGCGCCGCCGGAGCAGGCGTTCAACGCTTCGCTGGTGGCGTTGCGCCGGGCGCTGGCCTCAGTGTTCACCCCCGGGCGGTGAAATCGGGTGGTCTGCCCGACAGCGGGTGGAGCCCTCGGGTAGCCGTCCCGGGTCAACGTGATGTCCGAAATCCGCCAGCTTTGCCGGGCGGACTGTCGCAGGATGGTTCATGCCGGGAGATCCGGCACGGACACCCGGGAAGGTTTGGACCAATGACTGCGCATACGACCTATACGACCTTCGACAGTCCGCTGGGCGAGTTGCTGCTTGTCGGCGGGAACGGCCGTCTCGCTTCACTGTCGATGCCCGGCCAGAAGAACGCAGCCGTCGTACGGGACGACTGGCGGCGGGACTCCGCAGCTTTCGCCGGGCCCGTCGGGCAGTTGCGCGCGTACTTCGCCGGAGAACTGCACGACTTCGACCTGGAGTTCACCACCCACGGGTCGGCGTTCCAGGAGCGGGTGTGGCAGGCGCTGGATGCGATTCCGTACGGGACCACAACGTCGTACGGGGAACTCGCCGCGAAGCTCGGCCTGCCGCGCGCCGACGTGCGGGCCGTGGGCACCGCGATCGGCGCAAACCCGCTCCTGGTGGTGCGCCCGTGCCACCGGGTGGTCGGCGCTGACGGTGCGCTGCGCGGCTACGCGGGCGGTATCCCGCGCAAGGAGCAACTGCTGACGCTCGAAGGCGCGTTGCAGCCCTCGTTGTACTGATCCCTGGAAAGCTTGTGGCATGACCACTATCCCCGAACCGACTGAAGGCGGCCCGGTCGTCGGCACCGACGGCCTGGCCCGTTGCCCCTGGGCGGCGACACACCCGCTGAACCTCGCTTACCACGACACCGAGTGGGGGTTGTCAGTACGCGGTGAGCAGGCATTGTTCGAGCGGATCACGCTGGAAGGTTTCCAGTCGGGACTGAGCTGGCTGACGATCCTGGCCAAACGGTCGGCGTTCCGTACAGCCTTCACGGGCTTCGACGCGGACGCCGTCGCGGCGTTCACCGATGCCGAGCTCGAACGGCTGATGGGTGACGCGGCGATCGTCCGCAACCGCGCGAAGATCAACGCGACGCGGGCGAACGCCCGCGCGGTGGTGGCACTGCGCGGCCATGGCGGGCTTGACGCGTTCCTGTGGTCGCACGCACCCACCGAGACGCCCGCACCGAGGTTTGCGGCGGAGGCGCCCACGAGCACTCCCGCGTCAACGGCGCTGGCGAAGGCACTGCGCGGGCACGGGTTCACCTTCGTCGGCCCGACCACCGCCTACGCGCTGATGTCAGCGGTGGGGATGGTGGACCTGCACCTTGTGGGGTGCCACCGGCGCGGTTCTTCGGGGCTCTACTGAGGCAGGATTCCCGTGTACTCCAGAGGCTGTCTCCGGCTCCTGGGATGCACGGGAATCCTGCTTTCAGCGCTCCACGGTCAGCTACCACATGACGGGGAGCCTTTCGGGCATCCGTTTCATGAACCGGGTCCGCCATACGAGTTGCTCGACGGGGACCGCGAGCCGCAGGTCCGGCATCCGCTCAAGCAGAGTTTCCAGGGCTATCTCCGCGTGCTTCTTGGCCAGCGCGGTGGCGGGGCAGTAGTGCTGGCCGCCGCCGAAGGACAGGTGTGCCACGCTGTTCTCCCGGCCGATGTCCACCGTGTGCGGATCGGCGAACACCTCGGGGTCGAAGTTGGCACCCTCGACGAGGACCAGCAGCAGCTCACCCTTCTTGACCGCCACGTCCCCGAGCGTGACGTCTTCGAGGGCCAATCGCGGCAGGCCGTCGCCGATCGACAGGTTGATCCGCAGCAGCTCATCGACTGCCGCCGGGAGCTTGCTGGGGTCCGCGCGCAGCTCGGCCCGGACCTCGGGGTGCTGGATGAGGGCGAAGGCCGCCATGGTCAGGAACGCCGAGGTTGAGATCACTCCCGCGCCGAACATCGTCACACCGACCGTGGCGAGCATCTCGTCCGTGAGATGGGCGTACTCCGGGTCCAGGCGCAGTGCGGCGATCTCGGCCATCAGCCCGGTGGTGGACGGGTCGTCCAGCCGCTGTGTCATGTATCCCATGTCGCGGTCCCAGTTCAGCTTCGCGCCGCTGACGGGGCAGGCGGAGTTCATGAACGCGATGTCCAGGCTCGCGGCCAGTCTGGGGGCGTCCGCGAGCGGGATGCCGAGGATGCGGCAGTGCAGGGCCTCTGAGTACGGATTGGCGAACTGCGTCCGCAGGTCCGCCGGCGCCCCCTGCGCGAGCAGGTCGTCGACGAGCGCGGACGCGTGCGACCGCATCCACTGCTCCAGGCCGTCGGCCTTGGGGTTGATCGCCTTGAGCACCGCCTTGCGGAGCCCGACCCCGGTGATGTTGCCCATGTTGTTGACGACCTCCGGGGGGATCGTCAACGCGTACTGCCGCGGTACACCCGGCGCCGATGTTTCCTTCAGGCTGAACCGTTTGTCCTCGAGGACCTGCTTGCACAGCGCGTGGGAGGAGACCAGCCACGCCTCGTCGCCGGCGATCGTCCGGACCCGCTTGACGGGCTCCGCGCGCAAGGTCTCTATCTCGTGCGGCAGTTGGTCGCCGCGCGCGGAGAACGGGAAGTCGGGCAGCGTTTCTACGGACGGCAGCGTTTCTACGGACGGCAGCGTTTCAGCGGACACCGGGATCTCCTTGTGCGGGCACGACGACGGCGTGGCCTTGGTTGCGGGAGGCGCGGAGTCCGGACCCGCGCGAGTAGAGGAGTTCAGCCATCGGCAGGAGCTGGTGGTAGCAGTTGAGGGAGGAGGGGACCCCCAGGATGGCGGGAGTGTCCAGGAACAGGGGCGCCTCCGCGCAGACGTAGCGCAGGCACACCTCGCGCTGCCGCTCGGTGGCGGCCTTCCCGGCCAGGACCCGGGAGGAGAGGAAGGAACTCACGAGCGTGTCGCAGGTCCTGCGGAACTCAGCGTCCGTCTCCAGGAGGGTCCAGATGTGGTCGTGGATCCTCCGGTAGGCCGGGTTGCCCTGGAAGTCCGACATGGCGTGGGCTCTGAGCCGCCCGCCCGCGGTGTCTACCGCCTCGACCGCGTTGGTCACTTTGGCCCGCACCCCGCGCAGATTCTTGACCGCCTTGCGTCGGGCGTCATCGGCGGTGTAGCCGACGGCTTCGTACATCTCGGCCACATAGAGGTCGGTGTAGACGAAGTCGACCTGGTCGAAGTGCTCGATGCCCCAGTGGGCCAGGTCGATGATGCGCTGAGCCGAGAAGTAGCTGTTTCCCGGCGAGACGCCGATGACAACGTGATCGCCCTCGGCGCGGATTACCTGGCAGTGCGAGGTGTAGGGCTGGACCTCGAAGACTTCGGTCGCTTTCTCAACCGGTGAGCAGGCCTGAATCGCTAAGAATTCGGTCGCTGTCGTCAACTGAAGCGTGTCCTTGGCGTCGCTAGTCCCAATGGAGCCTTGTGCTCCTGGTGTGGCGACGAGATCAGCAAGTTAGCGTCCGGACACGGACAGTGTCAACGATGCCCAGCCTCTGAGACGAGCGCGGGAACGGCGCACCCTCGTACAGCAACTTGCCGGAATGGCAAGGGAGTTGACGAAACGTCCAGATGCTTTGCCGGGAGCGCGACTTCAGTACGGTCCGGCGTGGCTGCGGTTCACTGACTGACTGCTGGAACTGCCTTGACGGAGCCGGGCGCTGACGATTAGTCAGCGCCCGGCAGTTGGCAGTCAGCGGTCAGCAGCCCGCGGTCAGTGCTCCACGGTCATCGGTCCGCAGCCGAGCACCCGGCGGCTGACCACCGGCACGTCGGCGGGCGCGCCCGCGATCCGCCGTTCTTGCGTGCGGCGCCGACATGGTCGAGGATTTTCGCGCGGTCGAGTCGCCGGCCGTCGTTGTACTGCTCGAAGTCGGCCGTGTAGTAGCGGTCCATGACCACTTGGGGGTTTTCGTCCCCGAACGTCAGCTCCTGGGGAGGACGGCCGTACGGGACTGGTCCGTCAGCAGGCCGCCGGGCAGCATCTGGGAGGCCATTGGCTAAACGGGCAGTCCGACCGACCGGTGCTCCACCACAACGCCGAAGCCCATGCTGGTGTAGAGGTTCATCGCAACCTTGTTGCCGCCGAACACGTTGAACATCAGCACCGTGTCACCGGCCGCGGCGGTGGCCAGTCCGCCGACGTTCATCCCCGCGCGGCCGTAGCCCTTGCCGCGCAGTTCGGGGTACACCTCGAGGGAGAAGCCGAAGGTCACCCCGGGCAGGTGGCCGTGCTTCAGCCAGAGCGTGCCGACCGGCTCCCCGGCCTGCTCCAGCATCAGCACCGAATTGCCGGGGGTGTCCAGCCCCTGCGGGAGCAGGTCCGCGTAGTCCTTGTCGGCCTTCTTGCGGGCCTCGTCCTCGGACATGGAGCCGGCCCGGACGATGTCCAGGATGTAGCCGGCCTCCTCGTCGGCCATCCACTTCGGATACTCGCCCACCGTCAGCGGCCGGGCGGTGAACCCGGCGGGAAGCCGCGCGGCCGGGTCGACGGTGCGCATGCGGGTCTGGCCGCGTACGGGATAGCCGTCGAACAACGGGTCGGGGGTGCGGAGGTCGGTCAGGATCCTGCGGGCACCGCGTTCGGCGCACCAGCGTTCGGCCCACTGCCGGGCGGCGACCCGGTGTTCCTGACCCGCTTCGACCCACAGGTCGGCGATGTGGCCCTCGCCGTCCTGCGCGCTGACCGCGACGAACCCGGCCGGGCTGCCGTCCACGCGCACCTCGGCGACCGTCGAGCCGACGGCTTCGTCCCGGTCTTTGGCGACGAGTTGTTCCGCTGCGGCGTCGGCGAGTCCGTGGCCCCGGTACGCGGCACGCAGCCGCTCTTCGAAGCCCGGCAACCAGGAGGAAATGTCGACAAGGGGGTTGAATTCAATCATCCGGTCACTTTAGTGACCTGCGGATCCGTACATCGCATATTTATTCCGGCGAAATGCGGGAACAGCCCGGACCCGGGCCTCTGTTCCCTCCACAAGCGGGCCGCGCGGCGGCTCCATGCCCGGTGGCAGATGTTCGGCGCGGCGCTGCTGCCCCGTACGGTCGGCTCTTTGTTGTGCGTCGCACTCGCGTTCGTCGCCCCGCATGGCCCGGCTCTGGTCACCACCGGGCTGGTGACCGCTGTCCTGGCCGGTGTCAACAGCACCGAGGCGTGGATCGTGGAGTCCGGCCGCAAGGCTCCGGAAGTCCGGCTACCCCGGTTGCCCCGGCGGCTGGGCGCGTAGGCACTGTGCCGTCAGGGAGCGGCCGGTTTCGATGAGTTCGCGCGGCGGGCCGGTGAAGACGACCTCACCGCCGCGCTTGCCGCCGTCCGGGCCGAGGTCGACCACCCAGTCGGCCCGCCGGACCACGTCCATGTTGTGCTCGATGACGATGACGGTGTTGCCGTCGTCCACAAGTCTGTCGAGCAGCGCGACCAGTCCGTCGACGTCGGACATGTGCAGCCCCGTCGTCGGCTCGTCGAGCACATAGACACTGCCCGTCTTGTGCAGCTGCGTCGCGAGCTTGATGCGCTGCCGCTCACCACCTGAGAGGGAACTCAGTGCCTGACCGAGGGTCAGGTAATCGAGTCCCACCTCAGCCAGGGCCCGCAACTTGCCGTGCAGAGACGGCTCGTCTTCGAAGAACTCCACAGCCTGTTCCGCCGTGAAGTCCAGGACGTCGGCGACCGAGACGTCCCGTACGGTGTACTGGAGCACCTCGTCCTTGAACCGGCGGCCCGCACATTCCTGGCAGCGGGTGGTGACCGGGTCCATGAACGCCAGGTCGGTGAAGATCTCCCCACGTCCCTGGCAGACCGGGCACGCGCCGCGCGAGTTGAAGCTGAACAGCCCGGCGTCCACGTCGTTGGCCTTGGCGAAGATGCGCCGGACGGTGTCCATGACGCCGAGGTACGTGGCCGGGGTGGACCGTACGGACGCGGTGATCGCCGACTGGTCGACCACGATCGCCTCCGGGTGGGCGGCGCAGAACACATCCGACACCAGTGTGCTCTTCCCGGACCCGGCCACACCCGTGACCGCTGTCAGCACACCGGTGGGAAACCGTACGCTCACGTTCTTCAGGTTGTGCAGATCGGCGTTCTCGACCGGCAGCCACCCGGTGGGCTTCCTGACGTCGTCCTTCACCGGCACAGCGCGGCGCAGGCAACGGCCGGTCGGGGTGTCCGCGCGGGCGAGGTCTTCCACCGTGCCGGAGAAGACGATTTCGCCGCCGTGCGCTCCCGCACCGGGGCCCATGTCGACCACATGGTCGGCGATGTCGATCACGTCCCGGTCGTGTTCGACGACAAGGACGGTGTTGCCCTTGTCGCGCAGTTGCCGCAGCAGGGCGTTCAGGTTGTGCACGTCGTGCGGGTGCAGGCCGATGCTGGGCTCGTCGAAGATGTAGGTCAGGCCCGTGAGGCTGCTGCCCAGGTGGCGTACGGTCTTGAGCCGCTGCCCCTCGCCACCGGAGAGTGTGCCGGTGCTGCGGTCCAGGCTCAGGTAGCCGAGGCCGATCTCGACCACGCGTTCCAACGCGGCCACCGCCGCGGCGGCGATGGGACGGCCGACCGGGTCGGTGATGTCTTTGAGCACTCCTGCCAGATCGCCGGCCTCCATCGCGGACAGTTCCGCGATGCTCCTGCCGTCGACGCGGGTGGCGAGCGCCGCCGGGTTCAGCCGCGCCCCGCCGCAGGCACTACAGGCACCTTTGGTGACGAAGTCGCGGACCTTCTCCGGGTCCTTCTTGAGATAGACCCGGGTGAACCGCTCGACAATCCCTTCGTACGTGTTGTTGTACGTCCCGTTCCCGCCCTCCCGCTCCACGGTGAACCCGCCGCCGTACAGCAGCAGTTCCCATTCTTCGGGGGTGTACGCGTCGAGGACCTTGTCGGGGTCGAACAGGCCCGACTCCCCGTAGAGCTGCCACAGCCACGTCCCCCGCGCGAACGGCGGGAACACGACCGCGCCGTCGTTGAGCGACTTCGTGGTGTCCAGGACTCTGCCGAGGTCGATCCGTACGACCTTGCCCAGACCTTCGCAGCCGGGGCACATCCCGTGCGGATCGTTGAAGGAGTACACACTCGCCTCACCCGCGCTGGGCTTCCCGCAGCGGGAGAACAGCACCCGCAGGACCGAGTAGATGTCGGTCATCGTGCCGACCGTGGACCGCGCGTTGCCGCCGACGGGCTTCTGGTCGACGACCACGGCGGCGGACAGGTTCTCGACGGAATCGACCTGCGGCCGCTCATAGCGGGGGAGTCTGTTGCGGATGAACCAGGTGAAGGTCTCGTTCAACTGCCGCTGCGACTCGACGGCCACAGTGTCGAACACGACCGAGGACTTCCCCGATCCGGACACCCCCGTGAAGACGGTGATGCTGTTCTTCGGGATGCGCAGCGAGATGTCTTTGAGGTTGTGCTCGCGCGCACCGGTGATGCTGATGCTGTCGTTGTGAGCCATGGGCAACGCTAACCCGGCCGGGCCGCCTATGCGATTACCTGCGTGCTGCTGGACGAGACGGTCCGTACGGGTTCCTACCGGTGCGGCGAGGGAGTCGCGGTGTTCGGCGCGCACCTCTCGTACGCCGGCCTCGCGGTCGCGCTGCTTGATGAGATCGATGAGCCGGAGTCGCACCGGGTGCAGACCGCGGCGGCCGATTGACGCGCGGCAGCGCCTTCCGGCGGTCCGCAGGAGGCGGGTTCCGCCGGACGCGAAGGCCTACGTCATGGCCTCCCGATTCGCCGTCGGTTCCGGCGAAGACGTGCCGCGTTTCTTCCTCGAGGGCTGTGTCTACGCCCCGGGGCGGGCCCGGTCGATGATCGCGCCCGTGTCGACGCCGCCGGGCAGGGTGCCGAAGGCGCGCCCCCAGTCCCCACCCAGGCGGGAGGCGCAGTACGCGTCGGCGACGGCGGGGGGTCCGTACCGTACGAGAAGTGCGCCCTGGAGCGTCAGCGCGATGGACTCGACAAGCCGCCGGGCGCCGAACTCGTCGGGGGCGCGCAGGTCCGTGCGGAGTTTCCGTACGGCCCCGTCCAGATTCCGGTCGGAACCTGACGCGGCATCAATTTCGGCCAGCAGGGCGTCCACGGAGTCGGGTCGCCGGGCCATCGCGCGCAGCACGTCGAGCGCGGCGACGTTGCCCGAGCCCTCCCAGACGGAGACGAGCGGGGCTTCGCGGTAGAGGCGCGGCATGCCGGATTCCTCGATGTAGCCGTTGCCGCCGAAGCATTCGAGGGCTTCGGCGGCGTGTGCCGGACCGCGTTTGCACACCCAGTACTTCCCCGCCGCCAGCGCGAGCCGCTTGAAGGCCGACTCCTGACGGTCCTGTGCCCCGGCGAGCCGCATCGCGAGGAGGGTCGCGGCTTCGGATTCGACGATGAGATCGGCGAGTACGTTCCGCATCAACGGCTGATCGGTCAGATTGCGGCCGAAGGCCTGCCGGTGGGCGGTGTGGTGGACGGCGCGCACCGCTCCCAGGCGCATTCCGGTGGCCGCGCCGATCACGCAGTCCAGGCGTGTGCAGTTGACCATCTCGATGATGGTCGCCACACCGCGGCCCTCGTCGCCGACGGGCCAGGCGACAGCGTCCTCGTACTCGATCTCAGCCGAGGCGTTGGACCGGTTGCCGAGCTTGTCCTTCAGGCGCTGGAGGAAGAGTGCGTTCCGTGTCCCGTCGGGGAGCACGCGGGGGACCAGGAAGCAGGTCAGCCCGCCCGGGGCCTGGGCGAGGGTCAGGAACAGGTCCGACATCGGCGCTGAGGTGAACCACTTGTGCCCGGTGAGACGGTACGTGCCGTCCGGCTGCGGGGTCGCGGTGGTCGTGTTCGCGCGGACGTCCGAACCGCCCTGTTTCTCCGTCATCGACATCCCGGCGATGATCCCGCGCTTGTCCGTCGGGGTCCGCAGGCCGGGGTCGTAGACGTCCGATGTGAGCAACGGCTCGTAGACCGCGGCGAGTCCGGGGGAGCGGCGCAGCGCGGGGATCGCCGCGTAGGTCATGGAGACGGGGCAGCCGTGCCCGGCTTCGGCCTGGCTCCAGACGTAGAACCCGGCGGCGCGGGCCACGTGGGCTCCGGTGCGGTCGTCGCGCCAGGGGGCGGCGTGCAGTCCGGCTCCGACGGCGTGGGTCATCAGTTCGTGCCAGGCCGGGTGGAAGTCGACTTCGTCGATGCGGTTGCCGTAGCGGTCGTGGGTGCGCAGCACCGGTTCGTTCTCGTTGGCGAGGCGTCCGAGCTCCTGTACGTGCCCGCTGCCGGCGAGCCGTCCGAGCCGGTGCAGGTCCTTCTCGGCCCAGCCCGCGCCTTCGCGGTGGAGGGCTTCGAGGAGTGTGGGGTCGTCGGCCGCGTCGTAGCCGGTGAGGGCCGGGGCCTGGTTGAACACGTCGTGGGTGCGCGTCATGGGGCCAGTCTCGCCGCCGGTGCGCGGCTTGTGAAGGAAGGGGCGGTCCGGAAAAACTTCGCGCCGCACGCTTGACTTGATACCCAGGGGGGGTATGTTTACGACGTAGTCACCGACAGGGCTCCAGGCCCCGCCGGAGCTACCGGCCCCGCACAGGACCACGGATCCAAGGAGCACTGCCATGAACAACATCACCAAGGTCGGCGCGTTCGGGGCCGGCGTCACCCTCGCCTTCGGCGGCGCCCTCGGTATCGGACACGCGGTCGGGCCGATCGGGTCGGACAGCGGCAAGGAGAAGCACGGCGGGCACGGCGGAACACCGGCAGCGGGCACACCGGCGGCAGGCGCGGACGGGCACGGCGGCCCCGGTGGAACGCCGGCGGCAGGCGCGGACGGGCACGGTGCCGGAGCAGGCCCCGCAGCACCCCCCGCCCCCGGCGGCCTTCAGGTCTCCGAGCGCGGATACACCCTCGCCCCGCAGCCCGGAACGCTGCCGGTCGGCTCGGCGGCTGACTTCCGGTTCCGGATCCTGGGCCCCGACAGCGCCCCGTGGACCCGCTACGACAAGGCGCACGACAAGGACCTGCACCTGATCGTCGCCCGCCGCGACCTGTCCGGGTTCCAGCATGTGCACCCGGTCCTCGGCATTGACGGCACGTGGAGCGTCCCACTGACCTTCGCCTCCGCCGGGAGCTACCGGGTCTTCGCCGACTTCGCCCCGACCGGCGACGCGGGCGGCCCGCTGACGCTGGGCGCGGACGTCTCGGTGGGCGGGTCGTACGAGCCGACTCCGCTGCCCGCGCCGACCCGCACGGCCACGGTGGACGGGTACACCGTCACCCTCACCGGCGACCTCGCCGCAGAGAAGGCCGGACTGCTCACCCTGAACGTCAGCAAGGACGGTCGCCCGGTGACAAACCTCCAGCCCTACCTCGCCGCGTTCGGCCACCTGGTCGCGCTGCGCGAAGGGGATCTCGCGTACCTCCACGTGCACCCGATGGGCGCGCCCGGCGACGGCGTCACTCCGGCGGGGCCCGGCATCGCGTTCCACGCGCAGGCGCCGAGTGCCGGGAACTACCGCCTCTACCTGGACTTCCAGCACGAAGGCAAGGTGCGTACGGCGGAGTTCACGGTGGCGGTCGGCGCCGGGGGCACCTCCTGGACGGAGTCCGGGGGAGCGGTGCCGGCTCCCGCTCCGGCGACCCCCGCCCCGACGACTGAAGCCCCGCACGGGGACCACGCGCACTGAGCACTCCGCGCTCCAAGTTCCAAATTCCAAATTCCAAGTTCCAACTGAACAGACGGGAGAGTTCTGGTGGTCATTTACGCGGAATGACCACCAGAACTCTCCCGTCTGTTCAGTTGGGCACAGGTCTGGAACGGCCCCCGGGCACAGCCGCAGCGCGGTGGCCTGTCCGATGCCGGATCCCGCGCCGGTGACGAGTGCGCGGCGGCCGTCAAAGCGGTTCATGCCCGCTCCCTTGCTTGAGTACGGTTGCGCTTCCACACCACCCATACGTTTGAGTACGGATAACTGCGGACCAGGGGATGATCTTGCGCTTGCGGAAGTCGTCGAACAGTCCGTAGAACATCTGCCCGGTGTCCACGAACTCGTGGAAGCCCAGGCGGCGGGCCTTCGAGCCGTCGGCGAACATGTCGTAGTCCCAGCTGAAGACGAAATCGCTGAAGCCCCAGGACGAGACCTCCTTATAGGCGTGCGGGGCCAGGTCGTACTTCGCGACCATCGACTCCCACAGCGGTTCCTTGTCCGCCATGACCACATCGAGCGACATCGGCAGCGGAGGAGCGGTCTCCAGCCCGAAGTAACGCGCGATGCGCGGCCACATGTCGCTCCAGCGGAACAGGTCGCCGTTGTTGATGTTGAAGGCCTGGTTCGCCGCCGCCGGATCGGTGGCGGCCCAGACGGTGGCGTGGGCGAGCAGCCCGGCGTCCGTCATCTCCAGGAGTGAGTCGTACGCCCCGGGCTTGCCGGGGAAACGCAGCGGCAGTCCCAGTTCCTTGGACATCGACGCGTACACCGCGATCGCGATCGTCAGGTTCATCGGGTTCCCGAGACCGAATCCGGCCACCACCGGTGACGTCGGTCAGGCCGGCCAGCCTGGCGCGGGTGTCCCCGGCGTCCAGAAGGTCTACGGGTATGTAGCGCACTTTGTCGGTGTCGGTCCCGCCGCGCCGGGACAGGCCGATGACGTTCCAGTCGTCGAGTGTTGTCAGGTGGTTGATGAGGTTGCCGCCGATGACGCCGTTGGCTCCGACTACCAGTGCTGTGTTCATGTCCGTACTCCCTCGTTGCCCGGCAGGTCCGTTGCTGTTGGACCCGTTGTTGTTGAGCCCGTTGCTGTTGGACCCGTTGTTGTTGAGCGCAGCTTGTGTCACCCGGCACCCATGAGTCCAAGGTTTGTTTTTCACCCGACCCATAAGCTGTGTGCATGGCAAGCCTGCGGCAACTCGAATACCTGGTCACCGTTGTCGACGAGGGGTCGTTCACCCGGGCCGCCGAAATTCTTTTTGTCACCCAGCCCGCGCTCTCCCACCAGGTCCGCGCGCTGGAACGGAACATCGGCGGGCCGCTGCTCGAACGGCTGCCGCGAAGTGTGCGGCTCACTCCGATGGGCCGGGCGATGCTGCCGCACGCCCGCGCCGCCCTCGCCGACGCCGAACGCGCCAGACGCGCGGCCCGCCAGACACTGGGCCTGGAGGCCGGCGAACTGCAACTGGCCACGCTGTACTCGGTGACCCTGGGCGTGCTGCCGCCCGTCCTGCGCGCGTGGCGCCGGGCGCACAGCGGCGTCCAGATCCGGCTGTTCGAGCACCGGCACGCCGACGAACTGCGCGATGCGATGACGGCCGGTCAGGCCGACCTCGCCGTCGGCCCGGCGCCGGACGGCTGGACGGGCCCTGTGCGCACACTCGGCACCGAGGAGTTCGTCATCGTCCTGCCGTCCGACGACCCGTGCGCCACGCACAAAACAGTGGAGGTCAAGCGGCTGGCCGACCGCGCGTGGGTGCACTACGCCCCGGGCAACGGGCTCGCGGAGCTGCTCGACCAGGTCTGCGCCGCGGCGGGCTTCCAGCCGAAAGCGGCCGTACGGACGGAGCAGACGGCGGCGGCCCCGGTCCTGGCCGCCGCCGGACTCGGTCCCGCGCTGGTGCCCGCCAACGTGATTCCGACGGGCTTCGACGGTGCGGCGCTCTACCCGGATCCGCCCGTCCGCCGTGAGCTCTCCGCCTATACCCGGGGCGAGCCGGACCCGCTGACGGCGGCGTTCATCGAGACGCTGGCGCGGTGCGCGGAGAAGTCGTTCCACAAAATCAGCGCACAAACCGCCTAGTGGTGACTACAGAGCGTGTTCTAACGTCGGATCAGGGCTCCGGTAGGGATCCGGGGCGTCCACCGACGCGAAGGAGCCGGACGATGACCTGGGTACCGGACACCTGCACCCTGCCGACCGGGGAACAACCGCTGCGGGTAACCGCGTTCGACGTACTGTTCGCCAGCGCGCTGATCGGCGTGGCACGCCCCACCGCGACGCGGGCGCGGCTGACCCTGAACGCCGCCGCCGAACGCACCGCCCGCGACCTGGCCGCGCGTGAGATGTGCTGCTGTTCGTTCTTCAGCTTCGCTTTCAGCCACGACGCCCACGGACGCCTGCTGATGGACGTGAAGGTCCCGCCGGACCGCATCGGAGTCCTCAATTCCCTCGTCGTCCGCGCGGGCGGGCGCACGACGAGCCTGCTCGGCGCGTGGTGACGGCCCTGGCGATAATCGACCCATGTACAAGGAAAAACCGTCGAGGCTCGCCGGAGCCGTCCTGTGGTCCAGCACCACGGAGCCCGGCGGGCCCAAGCGTGTGCTGCCCGACGGCTGCATAGATCTGCTCTGGCACCGGGACACCCTGCTGATCGCCGGTCCGGACACCAGGGCGCGGCTCGTCGCCGACGAACCCGGGACGCGGTACGTGGGACTGCGGTTCGCACCGGGCACGGGGCCTTCGCTGTTCGGCGTGCCCGCGTACGAGCTGCGCGACCGCCAGGTGCCGCTGGACGCGGTGTGGCCGGAACGCGAAGTGCGGTTGCTGGCCGAGCGGGTCGGCGGGGCGGCCGACCCGGGACACGCGATGGAAACCCTGGCAGCCGGGCGACTGCGCACGGGTTCCCCGTACGAGACCTTGGTCTTCGAACTCCGCAACGGCCGTACGGTCGGCTCCGCCGCGCAGATGCTCAACCTGAGTGAACGACAGTTGCACCGCCGCTGTCTGACGGCGTTCGGCTACGGGCCCAAGACCCTGGCGCGGGTGCTGCGACTGGACCGCGCGCTGGGACTCGCACGCGGCGGCATGCCGCTGGCCCGGGTCGCCGCACGGTGCGGATTCGCCGACCAGGCCCATCTGTCCCGCGACGTCAGGGCACTGGCCGGCGCAACCCTCACCGGACTACTGGGTGCTCCGGGCGGATGAGTGCCGCCCGTACGGTCAGTGGTGGTAAGCGTGCATCACCGCGTGGCCCTGCCCGCGGCCGATCATCCAGCGGTTGATCGGGACGGTCAGGACGAACGCGACGACCAGCGAGGCCGCGAGCGCCGCCCAGAACTTGATGTCGCCGAGACCGGCGTCCATCACGCCCGGGACGCTCACCATGAACGTGTTGTCGATGATCTCCATCACCAGGATCGACACCGTGTCGGCGGCCAGGGCCACCTTCAGGGCCGTCTTGACGTCGAGACCCGACTTGAGCACGATCCGCATGGTGAGGGCGTAGCCGAAGACGAAGGCCAAGGCCACGGACAGCACCACCGTGGGCATGTTGGACAAGCCGGCGGCGGTCCCGATGACCATGCCGAGGACCTCGCCGATCGCACAGCCGGTCAGACAGTGCAGCGTGGCCTGGGCCGCCGCGCCCCAGGTCACTCCGCCGGGCGCGGGGTCGTGGTCGTGGTGCGTGGAGTGGTCGACGGGTGCCGGGTCCGCGTGGTCCGCGTGGTGCGCGTGGTGCGGCGTGTTCTCGGCGGGTGCCGGATTCGGGTGACCGGCGTGGTGCATGTGCTCGTGGTCGTCGGTGCTCATGTTGGTTTCCCTCATTGGTGTGCCCGTGGGGCACGGTGCCGTGGATGGACGCGTGCGGCTGCGAGCGGACCGGCGGACACACGTGGTGATGACGCAGCATGGTGTCGCGGCTCCGCAGGTCGCCGACGTTCGATATCCGCAGCACTTGGAGGAGGGCGAGGCCAGCGAGCGTCAACGGGGGCGGCCGGTTCGGCGTGGTGTCCGTGCCCGACCGCGGCCACCGCGTCGTGCGCGTGGCCGAGGGTGTGCAGACCCGCGACGCCGAGCGTCAGGAGGACGAAGAGCAGCGGGCGCGCGAAGTTCCGGACCCCTGTGGTGCTGGTCCTGCGGTCGGTGCTCCTGATGCTTATCACCCCCGGTCACGGTTGCGCGGTGCAGCATAGCCACACCGCTGCTCGCTGTGACGGGTATTTATGCGGGCATCCGTTACTGGGCCGTGGCTGATCCGGAGTCAGCTGACGGGCCCGCCGGCGAAGGCGACCACAACGCCGACGGCCCCCGCGCCGAGCAACGCCCCGACCACACCACGCCGGGCGGCCAGCAGCCACAGCGCGGCGACGGCGAGTACGCCGTACTGCCACAGGTGTTGGAGGGCCAGCGCGAGGGGGATCGCGGAGCCGGTGATCGCGCCGATCACCGCAGGCCCGGAGCCGGTGAAGAACGCCTGCACGCGGGGGTTCGTCCGCAGCCGGTCGAAACGGGGTCCACCGAAGATCACGAACAGGAACGAGGGGGCGAAGGCAACAGCGGCGGCCAGGAGGCCGCCGGGGAGCCCGGCGGCGGCGTAGCCGACGACGGCGACCGTCTGCACGACCGGCCCCGGGGTGATCTGGCCGAGCGCGACGGCGTTGAGGAACTGGCCGTCGGTCATCCAGTGGTAGGTGTGTACCGCGTCGGCCTGCATCAGCGGGATGATCACGAAACCGCCGCCGTAGGAGAGCGCGCCGACCTTGAGCGCCACCCAGGCCAGCGCGAACAGACCGCCACCGGCGGGCAGCGCCACGGCGAGCGGCAGCGGCCACCCAGCCCGCCGGCCGGGCTCAGGCAGGGCGGGGCGGGTGCGGGCCACGACCTCCAGGACACCTGCGGCGATCAGGACCAGCACCATCCACGGGCCGGCGAGCGCGGCCGCCGCGCCGCCCGCGAGGAAGTAGCCGGTCCACCGGCCCCGGGCGGCCCGCTGCCCACCGGCTCGCTGCCAGCTCGCCGGGACCAGCGCGGTGGCGGCCTGGACCGCGACGGCGGCCACCGCGGAACCGGCTCCGGCGGCGGCGCCGTGCACCCACCGGGGCGGGCTCCCGGCAAGGAACAGGCTGGCCAGGGCCAGGATCAGCACGAGCCCGGGGAGGATGAACGCCAGTCCGCCGACGACGGCACCGGCCACACCGCGCAGCCGCCAGGCGGTGAAGATGGCCAGCTGGGTCGAGGCGGGGCCCGGCAGCAGGTTGGTCGCCGCGGTCCCGTCCTCGAACTCGGCGGCGGCGATCCAGCGCCGCCGGTCCACACAGAGCCTGCGCAGCAGGGCGATGTGGGTGGGCGGTCCGCCGAAGCCGACGCAGCCGATCCGGCCCCACTCCCGGGCGATCGTCCCCAGCCCCACCCGCCGGGCCGCAGCCTGGTCCGCGTCGTCCACTGGTTCTCTTTCGCCGTGCCGGTCGCCGCTGTCAGCCGCGCGACCCTACCGGGCGGATGTGAACGGCGGGTGGCGGCGGCCCGGCCGGAACGCCTACAGCGGTGGCGGCCCCGTCGGCACCCCTACTGCGGCAGCGGCGCGAGCAGGCACCCCTACTGCGGCAGCGGCGCGAGCAGGCTGACGCCGACGCCGTCAGGATCGAGCACGATCGCGTAGCGCTGCGCCCAGAACGCGTCCCACGGCTCCTTGTAGCTGGTGTATCCGGCGGCGGTGAGGTCTCCGTACACCGCGTCGACCTCAGCCGGCGTGTCGCACTGGAAAGCCAGCCCCATGCGCTCGCCGCCGGTCGGCGGTGTCCAGTCGGGGTCGAACGAGTGGATGGTCTCGACGGTGTCCCAGGCCAGGAGCAGTCCGTCGGTGAGCTGGAAGTCGACGTGGGGCTGGGTGTCGGCCTCGGCGGGGATGTCCAGGCCGAGCCGCCGGTAGAAGGCGAGCGACTTGGCCATGTCCGCGACGACGATGCCGGTGAAGTAGAAGCGCGTAGTCATGTGGTCCACACTAAAGCGCAGGTCAGGAGCTGTCTTGAAGAAAACGGACACGGTTTCGGCGCTGACGGACTGTGACGGTCGGCGGCCTACCGGCAGGCCGGTATCGCAGTGGCGGAGTTGCTGCATACTTCGCGGGTCACGTCCATCGCCGGTGCGGGCGGCCTGGGCAGGACCCGGCTCGCGCACGTCGTGAGCCGCCCGTTGACACCGACCTCCGTGCCCGTCAGCAGGCCGCGCAGGGTTTCGATATCGACGCTGAAGGGCCTTCGTTCGACGCCCCGCCGAGGCTGGCACTCATCGCGCCGCCCAGGACGTGGACGAACAGCAGCAGGATGACGACAGGCTGCGCGATGACGCTGATCGTCATGGCCGGGTAGCGCCACGCGTGCCGGAGGTTGCGCCGCAGCATCGCCGCCGTGTCAGCCAGGGTAAAAGGTACGGGCGGTCAGTCCGTAGTCGCCCGGGTCGGCGAACCGCAGGCTGACGTGGCCGCCGGGGACCAGGCGCTTGAGCTCCTCGGGGGTGCCCTGGGCGACGGTTTCCCCGTTGTTGAGGACCGCGATCCGGCCGGTGAGCTGGTCCGCCTCTTCGAGGTACTGCGTCGTCAGGAAGATCGTGACCCCGCCGGCCACAAGGCCGTGGATGATCTGCCACATGGTGTGGCGGCTGCGCGGGTCGAGGCGGGTGGTCGGCTCGTCGAGGAAGATGACGCGGGTCGCCGACCCGCGTCATCTCGAGGTCAAGACGCCGCCGCATGCCGCGGTTTCAGCCGCTCCACGCGCTGTTCCCGGCTTGTACCGGTCACGCCACCGGCGTCAGGTCCTGCACCGGATCAGCCTTGGCCGGTGGGGCCGGTGGGGCCGGTTCGGCCGCAGCGCCCGCCATGGCGGGCGTACGGCGCGGCAGCGCGAACAGCAGCACAAACGCCAGGACGAACGCCCCGACGACGCACCAGAGGCTCGCCCCGAAGGCGTCGTTGAAGGCGTCGTTGAAGGTCGTTCCGGTCGGCGGCTTGCCCTCCATGTGCCCGAAGAACACCAGCGACGACACGGCGACACCCACCGCGGACCCGAGTTGGGCGACCGTGGACAGCAGTCCGGACGCCGATCCCGCGTGCTCGTGCGGCACTTCGGCTGAAGCGCCGACACTTGCCGGCGCAGCCGTGCCGGCAGCACCTGTTCCAGTTTTGCCAGGGCACGTACGGATGTCTCCTCGATCCCGGCCACCGCCGCTGCGGTGCGCAGCCCGATGACGATGGCGACAGCCTCCTCGTGGTCCAGCAGGAGCGGCGGCATGGCCTTGCCCGCTTCGAGGCGGTAGCCGCCGATCGCCCCGTGTGTGGCGTGCACCGGGTAGCCGAGGTCGAGGAGCCGCTCGATGTCGCGCCGGATGGTGCGCGTCGGAAGTCCCCGTACGGATATTTCTCCACCCTTTTTATTTCTTGCCCGAGGAAGAAGGTGAACGCTTCACAGCTCTTCCCGGACAACCCCGCGAGCCCACTGGCCGGGCCGCTCACACTGACCGCCGCCGACTTCCGGGAGCAACTGGTCGGTGCCGCGCACTGGGTCGCCGACTGACGGCGGCGCCGAACCACGTGGGCAGTCGGCTGAGCAGATCCTGCTGATCCTCCCCGACCCACGCCACGTGGCCGTCCGGCCGCAGCAGCACCGCGGGCACGTCCAGTTCCTCGCTGACGTCGACGACGTGGTCGACCCGGTCGGCCCAGCCCGCCACCGAGAGTCGGCCGCTCTGGTCGAGCAGCAGTCCGCGGCCGCCGTGCATCAGCCCGTAGAGCCGCCCCCGCTTCAGCCCCACGTCCCGGAGCCGCCGGCCGAGCAGTTCATGCCCCCCGCCGAAGTCGTAGCGGACCCCGATCGCAGTGATCTTCTCGATCAGGTACCGGTTCACGTCCTCGAAGTCCATCAGTTCCGACACCAGCCGGCGTACTGACCGGGGACCTGGTTCGGTGGACAGCAGCTCCATCTGCGCGCAGGTGTTGTCCAGCACGTCGGCGGCCACCGGGTGCCGTTCGGTGTGGTAGCTGTCCAACAGCCCCTCCGGTGCCCAGCCGTTGACCTCGGCGGCCAGTTTCCAGCCGAGGTTGAACGCGTCCTGGACGCCGAGGTTGAGGCCCTGCCCGCCGGTCGGCGGGTGGATGTGCGCCGCGTCGCCGGCCAGCAGCACCCGGCCGGTCCGGTAGCGCTCGGCCAGCCGGGTGGCGTCGCCGAAGCGGGAGAGCCAGCGCGGTGAGTGCGCGCCGAAGTCGGTCCCGGCGGTCGCCCGCAGCTGCTGCTTGAACTCCTCCAGGGTCGGCGGGACCGCGCGGTCCCCGGTCACCCCGGCGGCGGGTACGACGAGGCGGTACAGCCCGCCCCCGAGGGGCATGGCGCCGAACCGCAGCTGGGTCTTGCGGACTTCGGTCATCACAGCGGTCAGCGTCTCCGGTGGCGCGGTCACCTCCATCTCGCCCAGCAGCGTCTCGACCCTGGTGGGCTCGCCGGGGAAGCCGACGCCGAGCAGCTTGCGCACCGTGCTGCGGCCCCCGTCGCTGCCGACGAGGTAGCGCGAGCGCAACTGCGTGCCGTCGGCCAGTTCGGCGGTCACCCCGTGGTCGTCCTGGCTCAGCCCGACCAGTGCGCAGCCGCGCCGGATCTCGACGCCGAGCTCGGTGGCGTGCTCGGTCAGCAGGCGGTCGGTGGTGGTCTGCGGAATGCCGAGGACGTACGGATGTGCGGTGTCCAGCCGGTCCGGCGACGGCTTGGGGATGCCGGCGAAGAAACCACCGACCGGGTACTGCTGGCCGAGTGCGAGGAACCGCTCCAGCAGACCGCGCTGGTCCATCACCTCGATGCTGCGCGCGTGCAGGCCGAGCGCCCGGACCACCCTGGTCGGCTCCGCCTCCTTCTCCAGCACGAGCGTGTGCACGCCGTGCAGCCGCAACTCGCCGGCCAGCATCAAACCGGTCGGTCCGCCGCCGACCACGATCACGTCAATCATGAAAACCGCCCCATTCAACAAGGTCGCGTTCCGCCAGTTGCTCCGCGCAGTCCGGCGGCGCGCACACCCGCGCCTCCGCGCCGAGTGCCCGTAACCGCACCGCGGGTCCCACCGGTGGTTCGACGTCCCGCGGGGCCCGCATGTCGACAAAAAAGGCGCACGTACTTTGCGAATCCCTGATTTCCTCAGGTTCTGGCTTCGACTGCAGATTCTGCGGCACGACCCGGGTCTTGCCGCAAGGCCCCCGGTGCGCTATACGTTAAGAGTGGCAAGGAGTGGACAACCTCCTTGCCTTTGTCTTTTGTCGTCCACTGTGGACGGACACGCCCCTCCCGAAGTGGTGCCGCGCAGCGTACGGCGCTGCCGTACCGGGTTCCGCAGCCTCGTCCCACAGGCTCCTGCTCCCGTGGTCGCCCGCATGCTCGGCTACAACGACGGCACCACCGCTCGCCTGGCCGTCGAGGCCGGGGGTTCCTGGTCGCACTACGCTCCCAGTGACCACACACGGCGGCCATGAGGTGTCATTCGCGGAGGAACGCGCGACGACCGATTACCCGAGGCTGCCAGGTCGGCCCCTGATACCGCCGCACAACCCGCCGGGGAACGGCGGCGTCACCCCTTCCCCGGACGTGACGGCCACCACGGGAACCACCCCCGCCCCGCCGGACAGTTCAGGGTGTGGACATGACATTGCGCGCCCGGATCCGGGACGGTGACGCCGACGCTTTCGGCGAGATCTTCGACAGTTACGCAAAGGCGGTGTACAACCACGCGTTCCGGTTGACCGGCAACTGGTCGACCGCCGAGGACGTGATGGCGTTGACGTTCCTCGAAGCCTGGAAGTTGCGGAGGAGGGTCGACCCGGAAGGCGGGTCGCTCCGGCCCTGGCTGTTCGGGATAGCGACCAACACCGCCCGCAACATCACCCGTTCGGCCCGGCGCAGGCGCGCGATGCTCGACCGGCTGCCCGCCGACGACACCGTCCCGGACTTCGCTGACGAATCCGACGAACGCCTGGACGACAGCAGAAGACTCGCCGCCGTACACGAGGCACTGAGTGGTCTGCGCCCCGCCGAGCGTGAAGTGATCGCGCTGTGCGTCTGGGCCGAACTGGACTACGCCGCCGCCGCGGAAGCGCTCGGCGTCCCGGTCGGGACCGTACGGTCGCGTCTTTCCCGGGCCAGGAAGAAACTGCGCACCGCTGTTCTGGAACCGAAAGCCGACCACGGACAGGTAGAGGGTGGCCGCACATTCGCGGCCCGGCTCGCCCAGGAGGAAGCCCGATGAACACGCCCGACCGTACGGAATGGACAGGCGCCGAACGGGACCTGCCGCAGGGCCGACACCTTCACCACCGGGAGCAGCTGATGCGCAGCATCCAGCAGGAGAACGCCGAACCGAAGATGCGGCCGTACGTCCGCAGGTCCTTGTTCGCCGTGCCGGCGCTGGCCGCCGCGGGCGCGATGGTCGCGGTGCTCGGCTTCGGGGCGGACCTGTCGCCGTGGTCGGCGGACAAGGACCGCACGTCGTTGTCGATGGCGCAGAACCAAGCGGGTCCGATCCTTGAGCGGATCTCCCTGGCGGCCGGTGGCAAGCCGGAACTCGTGCTCCGGGACAACCAGTTCGTCTACGTGGAGAGCAAGGTTTCATTCACCTGGTCGACCGCCGACGCCGGCGGCGGTGCCCCCGTCTCCGAGGTCAGGCCGCTGCACGGACGGCAGGTCTGGTTGTCGCCCGACGGTTCGAAGAACTGGGTCGTCGAGCCGGGGAACCCGGCGGTCCCAGGTGCCGGGACGGGAGGCAACAAGTGGAGCAGCCCCGAAGGACCGGACAACGCTCCCCTGTGGGGCTCGTACCGTCACATGCAGTCCCTGCCCACCGACCCCGGCAAACTGCTGAAGAAGATCTACGCCGACACCGCGGGTAAGGGAAACGGGCCTGACCAGGAGGCGTTCGTGGTGATCGGCGATCTGCTGCGGGAGTCGATCGCACCGCCGAAACTGGGGCAGGCGCTGTACCGGGCCGCGGCGACGATCCCCGGCGTGGTCGTAGTGGACGATGTCGTGGACGCCGTCGGTCGGCCCGGGGTCGCCGTCGCGCGTCTCGACGAGTTCACCGGCGGGCGTACGGAATGGATCTTCGACAAGACGAGCTACGAGTTCCTGGGCGAGCGCACCGTACAGGTGGAGAAGAGGGCGGGCACGTCGTTGAACGTCGGCACTGTCACCGGCAACACCGCGATCATCACCCGCACGGTGGTTGATCACATCAAGGAGGTTCCGGCGGCGAAGCCGGCCCTGTAGCAGGCCACTTGTGGGGGACCTCCGCTGTCAGGCGGAGGTCCCCCACACGCTTTTTGAGTGCCTGTCAACGCGTACGCCATATCCGCGCCGCAACTCGTCTCACACTATGAGTGACCGCCTGTTTGGCGTTGACACAAACTCACCCGGTCAGCGGCAGCCGCACCTCGAACGTCGTGCTCCCCGGCCCCGATTCGAGCAGCCGCAGGTCCCCGCCGTGTCTCCCCGCGATGATGCGGTAGGAAATATCCAAGCCAAGACCCGTACCCTGCCCGACGGCCTTCGTCGTGAAGAACGGCTCGAAGATGCGCTCGCGCACCTCTGCGGGAACCCCTGGACCGGTGTCCTCCACGTCCACGACGAGGGTCTCGTTCTCCCGCTTGGTCCGCACGGTGAGCGTCCCACTCCCATCCATCGCGTCGACCGCGTTGACGATCAGGTTGGTCCACACCTGGTTGAGCTCGGCCCCGTACGCCGGGATCGGTGGCAGCGTCCGGTCGTAGTCGGTCGCCACGGTGATCCCCGGCGGGATCTTCCCGCGCAGCATCGCCAGCGTGCTGTCCAGCAGCGTGTGCACGTCACTGGTCTGGTGCGGGGCGCGGTCCATCTGGGAGTACTGCTTGGCGTCGGCGAGCAGTTTGGAGATCCGCTCCGTGGCGTCGGTGACCTCGTCGAGCATCTGGGAGATCTCCGTGGCGGCCGTCAGCCAGCGCAGCGCGACCTCCAGGCGTCCGGTCCCGACGAGTTCCCGCACCCGGTCGATCCGTACGGCGTCGATTCCCCCGGCGACCAGGGAGGGGGCGAGTTCCCACGCGTCGGTGACACCGTGCCCTTCGAGCAGGTCGCCCAGTTCGTCCTCGGCGTCGCTGACCTCAAGAGGCGTCCGTACGGGAAAACAGTCAGGCTCCTTGGCACAACGCTGCTGATCCTCGATCAGCTCCGTGAGCAGCAACGGGTCAAGGCCCGACGCGGCGAGTTCGGCCAGGTGGGTGCGCGAGGCCCTGATGCTGGCGCGCAGCTCACCGACGGCACGCCCGGCCGCCGCCGCCGGGTTGTTCAGTTCGTGGGTGAGGCCCGCGGTGATGGTGCCGAGCGCGACGAGCCGCTGCCGTCGGCCGACCAGCTCCTGGTGGGCGCGGGCGCCGAAGGTCAGGCCGTCGAGCAGGTGCCGGGCCATCGGGAACCAGTCCTGCACCAGGAAGGCGAAGTCGGTGGCCGGCAGCACGAAGAAGCGGGACGGTGCGGTGGTGCGCAGCGAATGCTGGTAGACGTCCGGCGCGTGGTCACCCAAGTAGGCGTTGAACGCCCCGGCGTAGACCCCCGGGTGGGAGGTGCGGGTCATCTCCACGACGCCGGAGCCGGTGTCCGTTGACATCACGACCTCGCCCTCGACGAGGACGAAGAGTTCCGCTGACGGGTCGCCCTGCCGTACGACGTGAGTATCGGCGTCGTACTTGCGTTCCGTCCCACGCCCGGCCAGCCACCCGAGCCGCTCGTCGTCGAGCTTTTCGAAGAGGAACAGCCCGCGGAGGTGTTTGACGTCGACGCTGGTCACTTCGTCTCCTCGTGTTGTCCGTGTCCGGTTCCGCTCATGTCTTCACCTCGTGCCGTCCGCGCCCGGCACCGCTCACTTTCCTCACCCCGTGCCGTCCGCGCCCGGCACCGCTCACTTTCCTCACCCCGTGCCGTCCGCGCCCGGCACCGCTCACGTCTTCGCCAGGTAGCGGTGGACCATCGCGACGGCCATCGCGCCCTCGCCGACCGCCGACGCCACCCGTTTGATCGAGTCCGCGCGGACGTCACCTGCGGCGAACACGCCCGGGACGTTGGTCTCCAGGAAGTAGGGGTCGCGTTCCAGCGGCCAGTTGCGCGGCCGCTGCCCGCCGACCGTCAGGTCGGGCCCGGTGGGGACGAAGTCCTGCGGGTTGCGCTCGACGGTTTCGCCGAGCCAGCCGGTGCTGGGGCGCGCGCCGATGAAGACGAAGAGCCACTGCGCGTCGACCGTACGGACACCCTCCGGGCCCTTGATATCCAGTTTCTGGAGGTGCCCGTCGCCGCTCGCCCCGACGACGCTGGTGCCGGTGTGGACGACGATGTTGGGGATGTTCTCGATCTGCTCGATGAGGTAGTGCGACATGGACTTCTCCAGGCCGTCGCTGCGCACCATGAGGTGGACGCGGCTGGCGTAGCCAGCCAGGTACACGGCGGCCTGCCCGGCTGAGTTGGCCGCGCCGACGATGTAGACGTCGTTGCTGCTGCAGGCCGGGGCCTCGGTGAGGGCCGCGCCGTAGTAGACGCCGCTGCCGACGAATTCGTCCAGGCCGGGCACTTCCAGGCGGCGGTAGGTGACGCCCGTGGCGAGGATGACGGTGTGCGCGGCGATCTCCGTACCGTCTTCGAAGCCGATGACGCGGGCCTGGCCGCGGGCCTCCAGACGGGTGACGGTGCGGGCGGTGAGCAGTTCCGCGCCGAACTTCAGGGCCTGACGGCGGGCCCGGTCGGCGAGCTGCGCGCCGGAGACGCCGTCGGGGAAGCCGAGGTAGTTCTCGATGCGGGAGCTCTGCCCGGCCTGGCCGCCGGAGGCGTGCTGTTCGACCAGGACGGTGCGGAGTCCTTCGGAGGCCCCGTACACCGCGGAGCCGAGTCCGGCCGGGCCGCCGCCGATCACCACGAGGTCGTAGAAGTCGGTGATGGGGAGGGTGGTCAGACCCGCGAGTCCGGCGAGTGCTGCGTCCGTGGGCGCGGCGAGCGTGGTCCCCTCGGCGGTGATGACCAGGGGCAGCTGTGGCGGCGAGCCGTCGCTGTGGCAGGCGGCGGCGACCAACTGGACGCCTTCGGGTTCGTCGTCGAGCAGCCAGCGGTAGGACACCTGGTTGCGGGCGAGGAAGTCGCGGACCTCGTACGACCGCGCGGACCAGCGCGCGCCGATCACCCGGAGCTCCGACTGGACGTGCCGGTCGGTGCGGTGCCAGGCGTCCAGCTGCGCGTCGAGGACCGGGTAGAACTTCTCCTGGGGCGGGTCCCACGGCTTGAGCAGGTAGTGGTCGAGGTCGACCACGTTGATCGCCTGGATGGCGGCGTCGGTGTCGGCGTAGGCGGTGAGCAGGATCCGCCGGGCGTGCGGGTACAGGTCCATCGCGTGTTCGAGGAACTCCGTGCCGTTCATCTGCGGCATGCGGTAGTCGGCGAGCATCACGGCGACGTCGGTGCCGCGCAGCCGCAGTTCCCGCAGGGCCTCCATGGCGTCCGCGGCGGACTCGGCGCGGACGATCCGGTAGTCCTGCCCGTAGTTCCGCCGCAGGTCGCGGGCGATGCTCCGGGACACGCCCGGATCGTCGTCCACCGTCAGGATGACCGGCTTCTCCATGGGTGAAATCCTCCGCAGTTGTGTGATCTTCAGACGTTCTCCGCATGAGCATGCCATTCGGGGGGCGGTTTCCGAGAGGCGGGGATCCGCCGGGCGGCTCTTGTCGCTCCATGTGCGGCGGTGCGGACCTCCACCGGTTCCGCACCGCCGTACACATGCTTTTGCCAGAGCCAGAGCCAGAGCCAGAGTCAGCGCTCGTCGGTCGTCAGCACCACTTTGCCCTCGGCCGCGCGGGTCTCCAGGGCCGCGTGCGCGTCTGCGGCCCGCTTGAGCGGGAACCGCATGATCAACGGGATGAGGCGGCCCGCCGCCGCCTCGTCCAACGACCGGGCCTGCAGTTCACGCCAGCCACCGGAGGGAACCATGCCGGGGCCGAGCGCCCAGGTGGCGGTCAGCTGACGCTCGATGAGGTCCTGTGTCGTGATCTGAGTAGGTTCCCCCGCTGCCCAGCCGTGCAGCAGGAAGCGGCCACCGGGGCCGAGCAGCTCGAAAGCCTCGCGTCCGGAAGCGCCGCCGACGCCGTCGAAGACCACGCTCACCGCACGCCCGGCCGGGCTTCCGTCGAGGGCCGGGCTTCCGTCGCGGACCATGCTTCCGTCGCCGACCGCGATTCCGTCCAGAGCCGCCCGGACGCGCGCGGGCCAGTCGGCGTCCCGGTAGTCCACCGCGACATCGGCGCCGAGGGCACGGACACGCTCCACCTTCGCGGGCCCACCGGCCACTCCCACGACGACCGCACCGGCCTGGCGCGCGGCCTGGACGAGCAGACTGCCGACCCCGCCGGCCGCCGACATGACCAGGACGACGTCACGCTCGGAGAGCTGCGCGACACGCAGCAGGCCCTGGACTGTGGCCCCGGTCGTCACCATCGCCACGGCGGTCTCCGCGTCCAGGTGATCGGGGATCGGGTGGAGGGAACCGACGGCGGCAACCGCCTCCTCGGCGTACCCACCGCCCGAATCCAGCGCGGCCACCACCCGGCGGCCCACCCATTGCTTGTCCACCGCCGGGCCCACCGCGGTCACGACACCGGCGACCTCCCCGCCGAGGGTCGTCGGCAGTACTGGCGGCAGATGCGGGCCGATGCCCTGGCCGCGCCGGAGCGTGGTCTCGATGAAGTGGACGCCGCTCACCCGGACATCGATCAGCACCTGCCCTTCGGACGGCACCGGGGTGGGGACCTCTTCGTAGCTCAGATTCTCAGCCGGACCAAAGGTGTGGAGTCGTATGGCGTGCATGTCATGCCCTCCCTGTGGATCGATCCGCCGGCCGGGGCCGACTGGAATGATCATTGTGGAACTTCAACCACGCGTGAGGCCAAGGGTGGGGTATCGCGAGACGCGATCCATTGGATGGAAATCAACAGACCCCTTACGGCAGACGATCTGTATCCAGAATGTGAGACATGATTCTCAACATGCGGTATCGCTGGCTAGAGTCGCGACTGCCAGCATGACGACACGTCAGGGAGACTCCGCCATGACTGAGAAGGCCGCCTACACCCACGGGCACCACGAATCGGTACTGCGCTCACACATGTGGCGCACCGCCGCCAACTCCGCCGACTATCTGCTCGGGCACCTGCGGCCCGGCATGTCCGTGCTGGACGTCGGCTGCGGTCCGGGCACCATCACCGCAGACCTGGCCGCACTGGTGGCACCCGGTCGGGTGACCGGCGTGGAGAATGCCCCCGCCGTGCTCGATGAAGCCCGGCGCAATTGTGCGGGTGTGAACAACGTCGAATTCCGTACGGCCGACGTCCACGCGTTGGACCTCCCTGACAACTCGTTCGACGTCGTGCACGCCCACCAGGTCCTGCAGCACGTCGCCGACCCTGTGCTGGCGATGCGGGAGATGCGCAGGGTGTGCAAGCCCGGCGGCATCGTCGCTGCCCGCGACTCCGACTACTCCGGATTCACCTGGTTCCCGCAACTGCCCGCGCTGGACCAGTGGATGACGCTGTATCAGCGCGCTGCCCGCGCCAACCAGGGCGAACCGGATGCCGGGCGGCGACTGCTGTCCTGGGCCAGGGAAGCCGGATTCACCGACGTGACGCCGACCGCGTCGGTCTGGTGCTTCGCGAACGACGAGGACCGCGCGTGGTGGGGCGGCATGTGGCGGGACCGCATCCTGAAGTCCGCCCTCGCCGACCAGGCACTGGCCGACGGCCTGGCCACGCAGGACGGCCTCCAGCGGATGAGCGACGCGTGGAGTGCCTGGTCGACGGACCCCGACGGGTGGCTGGGGGTGCTGCACGGGGAGATCCTCTGCCGGGTCTGACCCAGGTCGCCCCGTGGTCCCGCGAGGTCCACGTGACCGACCCGGACGGGAACCGGCTGCGGATCGGCGAGGTTCAGTAAGCCGCGCCCATCGATCTTCATAGTGTCGTCGAGCGCCGGGCTTTAGCATCGGGTCGCATGACGCTTCAACCGCTGTACTGGGATCCGCTGCCCGCGCATTCCGCTCTGCCGGAACCACTGCGGAACACCTTCGGCGGCCAGTGGAAGAACCTGGACTGGCGGAACGTGCCAGGCCCGTTCTACGGGGCGGAGACCGACAGTTGCTGGTGCGGGCGGCTGCACGCGCCTGACAACGTCCTTTATGAGGACGGGTTCGGCTCGGAGGTCGTGTTCCGGCAGCCCCGTAGCGCGGACGAGGTCGCCGGGCTGGCAGAATCCGCCTGGAACGACCCGTTCGGCGCATACGCCAAGGACGGCGATGACCACTGGACCACCGAATCCGTACGCGACTGGTGGCGTAATCGCGGCCGGGTCCAGGAGTGGCTCACCGGTCTTACGCCGGTCTGGGCATCCTCCCCGAACTCCCAAGAGGCCGAAGCCGCTATCGGCCTCCGTGACTACGCCGTTTATCTCGACGACGGCCTTGAGACCTACCTCCGCGCCTACCTCTTCTGGCTCGAAGAACGCAGCCTCCCGATGACCGGTGTCACTTTGCCGGAGCTCTGACAGTGGGCGGAGATCAATGCAGCCGGTTCAGCTACGCCGCCCAGCTCGGCAGCTCACTCGACGGCATGCTGACCGAGCTGGCCCTCCTCGACGCCGGCGGGCTCGTACCAGTACCGGCGCATCTGTCGTTCGAGGAGGCCGCCGGTCTGGGTCTTTGGCAGGTACGGATTTCCCGTGCGCTTCAGGACTACACCGGGTGTGCGAAGAGCTACGTCGCCCAGTTCGCTGAGGCGGCGGGTTTTTCGCACGTCCACTTCCACATCGTGCCGCGTATGCCGGACTGGCCGGCGGAGGTCAGCGGGCCAGGTGTGTTCCGGTTGATCGGGGCGCATGTGGAGAATCCCGTCGATGCCACACGGATGGACGAAGTCGCGCTCGGGATCGGCGCGTTGCTGAGCCCCGACACGGACAGCTAAGACCCGGACGCGCACTCGTCGCGTTCGGCGGCCACGGTCCGGAAGGTGCGACATGGCAGGCTTGCCCCATGACTGATGATCAGAAGACCTCCGCCTCCGTAGACCTCACTCAGGCGTACGAGACCTTCGACGCGTTCTGGGACCCGCGCATCGCCGCGACAGTGAACGACTACGACGTGAAGATCGCCAAGACGGAAGGACAGTACGTCTGGCACGCACACGCCGAAACCGACGAGTTCTTCCTGTGCATAGCGGGGGAACTCACCTTGGAGCTTGAGGGCCGCGACCCGGTGGTCCTCAAGCCGATGCAGGTGTTCACCGTGCCGCGCGGGCTGCCGCACCGGCCGTCGGGGATCCCCGGCACTCGGGTGCTGTTCCTGGAGCCGAAGGGCACGCTCAACTCCGGCGATGCGGACTTGAGCAAGGCGGCTTGGGTGCCGGTGACCCGGGGAGTGGCACTGGACAGCTAGGGCCTGTTCGTCTCAGGACGAGGCAAGTCCCAATACCAGTACGGCTAGAGCCAGTAGGAGGAATCCGTTCGCCGAGGCGAATTGAGCTGAGTAGTCTCCGGCCCGCACGTGGGTGTAGACGGCGCAGACGAAGAACAGGATGAGGCCGATGGCGGCGGCGGTCCCGACTGTCACCGGAGCCGGACAAGGCGTGTACGACCCGGCTGGTTCCGCTCACACGCGCAGTACTGGTTTCCCCCCAGGCCATGATGATCTGCGGAGAATAGCGACTTGTGCCGACAGCGGACCGGCCAGGTGCCGCTAACGCGGGAACCACTGCGTTGACCATGGGAATCCCACAGAGCGATTCCGGCAATCCGGGCGGCGTATTCGCGGAATGCCGCTGATCGACACGACCTGTCCCTACATGTTGATCGTAACGCCGGGGTCGGCCGCGGGGTCGGCCGTGGTGTCGGCCCAGTCGCCGGACATGAAAACGGCGAGCGCGTCGGAGACGGGCAGGTCATGGCTGCCGGTGTTGAAGGACATCCGGTCCTCCTCAGGAGTTGAGGGCGCGGCGGATGAAGTCCAGTTCCGCGACCATTGTGCGTTCGGCTAAGCCGTTCGGCGTCAGGTGGGAAACGCCGGGGAGCGGCAGCACGGCGTGCGGGCGCCCGGCTTCGTGCAGCGCCTGGGACAGGTGGAACGTGTGCAGCGGGGGCACGTTGTCGTCGGCCAGCCCTTGGATGAGCAACAGTGGCCGGGTCAGCCGGGGGGCGTCGGCGAGCAGTCCGTCGGCTTCGTACACCTCGGGGTTGTCCTGCGGCATACCGAGATAGCGCTCGGTGTACGCGGTGTCGTAGAGCAGTTGCAGGCGCTGCTGCAACCGGTCGGCGACGGTGACGAAGGGTCCGCCCGAAGACCAGTCGGCACCGGTGACGTACGGGAATTCCGTACGGTCCCAGCTGACTTCCGTACGGCCGACTTCAAGACCCAGCACGTGCAGTGTGCCCTCGGTGACGTAGGCGATCCGCTTACCGTCCGGTGCCGGGCGCGGGTCGAAGACCGGCCCGGGGGTGGCGATCTCGTCGGTGCCGCTGAACAGCCGTCCGTCGAGCGCGAAGGCGATCGTACGGAATTCAGCGTCGGTTGCGTACGTCCCGATCCCGGCGGTGGAAAGCCTCGTGCGTTCGCGCAGCGCGGCCTCTTCGGCGGGGAGCGCGGTGCCGGCGAAGCTGGAAAGTTCCCCCGGGTCGGCGAGCAGGCGTTCCTCACCGGTCGTCAGGTCGAGTTGCCACAGTGCGTCGACCGGGTCGATCGGGCCGGCGGAGCGCAGGAACAGGGCGCGGCGGCCGTCGGCGGCGATGCTGACGGCGCGTGGCGCGCCCCGGGTGAAGCGCTGGGTGCGGGCGCACTGCCGGAGGTAGGGGTCCAGGGCCGGGCCGGGCTTGAATGCCATGTGACATAGCACACCGGTTTTCGCCTGCACTTGTCAACAGTTCGACGGCGATGGACGCGAACCCTTCTAGTGCAGGCTCACGTATGACATATTACTGAATCGCTCGACCGCGGCGTATGCCGCCGCGGTCGGGCCACCAGCTCACCTCCCGTCATCCGCCTTGCCGGTGGGGCCAGTTCGACTGCCCACCGCCCGGAGAGGAGCACGTCCCCGTGCGCAGAACGCACTTCACCCGGTCCCTCACGGCGCTCGCCGTCGGAGCCGCACTCGCTGTGGGCATCGCCCCGGCCACCCACGCGGCGGAGTCCGCTCCGCCCGGCGTCCCGGACTCCCCGGGGCCCGTGCAGCCGGACGTCGCACTGTCCCCCCTCGCCGCCAAACAGCAGGACAAGCTGCAGACCGCGGCCAATCTGCGGCTTGAGAACGGCGAACAGCCCGCCGCCGGAGGGCCGCAGGCCCGCGGCGTCGCTCCGGGCAGCCCCAACACGGTCAAGCTCGGCCAGTGGGACTCCGTCCAACTGCCCCGCGACCGTACGGACAACATGTTCGTGGTCCTCGCCGAGTTCGGCGACAAGGTCGACCCGCAGTACGGCGGCACCGCCGGGCCGCTGCACAACGCGATCCCCAAGCCGGACCCCGCGGCCGACAACCACACCTACTGGGAGAAGGACTTCGGCAAGGACTACTTCCAGAAGCTGTACTTCGACACGAAGTCGGGGGCGAACTCCCTGACGAACTACTACAACGCGCAGTCCTCGGGCCGGTACGGCCTCAAGGGCGAGGTCACCGACTGGGTGAAGGTCCCGTACAACGAGGCCCGCTACGGCAACGACGTGTGCGGCATGGCCTGTTCGTCGAATCTGATCGGCGACGCCCTGGAGGCGTACGTCGCCCGGGAGAAGGCGGCCGGGAAGACCAGCGGGCAGATCAAGACGGCGCTCGCGAAGTACGACCAGTGGGACCGCTACGACTACGACCACGACGGGAACTACGAGGAGCCGGACGGCTACCTCGACCGGTTCCAGATCGTGCACGCCGGGATCGACGGCACGTGGGGCGGCGGCACGCAGGGCACCGACGCGGTGTGGGCGCACCGCTCCAACGCCTTCACCGGCGGCGTCGGCAAGACCGGGCCGCAGTACAACAAGCAGGGCGGCGCGCCGGTCGGCGACACCGGCCTGTGGGTCAACGACTACGTGACCGGCGGCGAGAACAGCGGAGTGGGCCTGTTCGCCCATGAGTTCGGCCACGACCTGGGGCTCCCGGACGAGTACAGCACCGGTGAGAACAAGGGAGACAACTCCTCCGGCTTCTGGACGCTGATGTCCTCCGGTTCGTACATGGGCGAGGCCAACGGTCGCCTCCCCGGCGGGATGAACGCGTGGGACCGCTTCCAGCTGGGCTGGCTCGACTACGACAAGGCCAAGGCGGGGACGAACTCCCAGCACATCCTCGGCCCGACGGCGTTCACCAGCTTCGGCAAGCAGGCCGTGATCGTGGACCTGCCGAAGAAGACGGTCACCCGTACGGTCACCACACCGTTCCAGGGCAAGCAGATGTGGTGGTCGTCCAAACACGACAACCTCAACGCGACCCTGACCCGCCCGGTGAAACTGACGGGTAAGCAGAAGGCCTCCCTGGAAGCCAAGGTCTGGTTCGAGACCGAGGTGGCCTGCGACTTCGTGTACGCGGAGGTCTCGGTCAACGGCGGCGCGGACTGGACGTACCTCGACGGCACGCTCAACGGGAAGCCGCTCGAGCGTACGGCCGACGGGGTGCCGGCGCTCAACGGGAAGTCCGGCGGCTGGCTCGACGTGGCCTACCCGCTCGACGCGTTCGCCGGGAAGGACGTCCTGTTCCGCTTCCGGGCGACCAGTGACACCGGCGTCAACAAGCCCGGCTTCGCCGCGGACCTGGTGAAGGTCGCCGCCGACGGCACCGAGCTGTTCGCCGACGACGTGGAGTCCGGGGACAACGGCTGGACGGCCGCCGGCGGCTTCCAGCGCAGCACCGGGCAGTGGGACGAGGTTCACCCCATGGCGTACTTCGTGGAGAACCGCCGCTACCTCGGCTACGACGAGCGGCTGAAGTACGGCCCGTACAACTACGGCAACTGGGGTGTCCCCGGAAAGGGCGACATCACCGAGCGGTACGCGTACCAGGACGGTGTCCTGATCTCGCTGTACGACGGCAGCTACGCCGACAGCTCGACCCCGGACCACCCCGGCGAGGGGCAGATCCTGCCGATCGACGCCAACCCGGCGCCGCTGAAGTGGGCGAACGGCGCGAACATGAACGGCCGCGTCCAGACCTACGACGCGACGTTCACCACGGGTAGGTACGACGCGCTCACCCTGCACAACGCGGGTGTCGCGACGAAGATCCCGGCGCACAAGGGGGTGTCGTCGTTCAACGACCGCACGGGGAAGTACTGGATCCCTGAGCTGCCGAACAACGGCGTGAAGGTGCCGGACACCAACACCCGCATCGATGTGACCGCCGAGTTCCTCGACGGCCGGTACACGATGATCCGGGTGCGCCCGGCCGGCTGATCCGAACGCCCGCGGGTCCCGGTCACGGCGGTGACCGGGACCCGCGGCGTCCGACCTTGCGGCGCTGTATCCCGTGGCGTCCTACCGGGTAGTTCCGTACGCCGTCGCGTCCTGCCCTGCGGTTCTGTCGCCGTCGCGTCCTACCGTGCGCCGCTGTACGCCGTCGCCTCCCGGATGTAGGCCCCCATCGCCGCCACCGCGGCATCGGCCTCCGCCAGTGAACCGGCCAGCGTCTGGAATTCGTGCCACAGGCCCTCGTACGGGACGTACTCGACCGGCACGCCCACCTTCTGCGCGAGGTTGTGGAGCAGCGCCGAGTCCGGGGCCAGCAGGTCGTCCTGCCCTGCCTGCACCAGCATCGGCGGCAGGCCCGTCAGATCGGCGTACGCGGGGGACAGCGCCGGGTCGTCGGCCCGCATATCGGTGCGGCACAGCTCAGCCATCTGCCGGACCCAGGCGACCCGGAGCAGTGGATCGTCGTCCCGCTCGGGCGTCTGCGTGCCGGTCCAGCGGTCGACGTCCATCCACGGGGAGATCAGCGCCAGTGCGGCCGGCAGCGGTTCACCTGCGTCGCGCAGCCGGACGGAGGTGGAGACCGCGAGCCCGCCACCGGCGGAGTCGCCCGCCAGGACCAACTGCTCCGGCTCCCACGCCGACGCGAGCAGCGCGCGGTACGTGTCGACCGCGTCGTCCTGCGCGGCGGGGAAGGGGTGCTCGGGGGCCAGCCGGTAGTCCGGGAGGTAGACCGTCGCGTCGGCGGCGAGCGCGAGGTGCGCGCCCAGGCCGAGGTAGGTCCGCGCGGACCCGGCGATGTACCCGCCGCCGTGCAGGTAGAGGACAGCCCGCGCCGGATTGCCGTCCTGCGGCCGGACGCGGATCGTCGGCACGCCGCCGAGCATGCCCTTCATGGTCCTGATGCCGCGCGGCAGCGGGATGCCCCGCGCGATCGTCTCCATCCACCTGCGCTGTGCGGGGACCGGGACTTCGGGCCGCAGGACGGTGCGCAGGAGCACGCTCATCATGCGTCGGGCGGCGGGTGCGGGGAGTGCAGGCATCGTGTGCCCTTCTTCCGTCGGCGGTGCCGGATCAACCAGGTACGACCGAAGCTAACAGTGGGCTGGCGGGGTTCCAAGGGGGCGCCCGTGCGCCTGGTGCGGTGCGGCGTGGGCTCCGGCGGCCGGAGAGGCAGTGGGGTTGATCGAGGGATTCCTGCGGAATCAGCGCCCGGTACGGGGCACTCGCTCCGTGCGAATCCCATGCTCAGCACGCGCAACGGGTAGCGTGCCGGTTCACGCCCGCGCCGTTGGAAGGACCCGCATGCTCGCCGGACTCGACTCCATCGACTGGGGCTCGCTGAAGCACGCCTACGGCTCCGCAAAGGACGTACCGTCGCTATTGCGCGGACTGCTGTCGGACGACCCGGAGGTCCAGGAGCAGTCCCTGGACGGGATGTACGGCGCCGTGCACCACCAGGGCGACATCTACGACTCCACGCTCGCGGCCGTCCCGTTCCTCCTGGAGATCGTCGCGGTGCCGGGGCTCCCGGACCGCGAACGCATCCTGGAGCTGCTGGGCGGCATCGGCGACCAGAACGACCTCGGTCACCTGGACGAGGACGACGAGGAGGACGCCGCCGCGCTGCGGAACCGGCTCCTCGCGGGTGCGGCGGTGCAGGTGGGGCACCCGCTGTTCCTGCTGCTACTCGACGACGAGGTCCCAGCGGTGCGCCGGAATGCCGCGCACGTGTTGACGGTGTGCCGGGACTACGCGGACGAGTCCCTGCCGGTGCTGCGGCGCTGCTTCGGCCAGGAAGACGACCCGGAGGCCCGGCTGGGGCTCCTGGACGCGATCGGCAAGCTGGCGGCGGGCTCGGACATCGCCGGGTGGCTGCGCGAACTGACTGAGGGAGCGGAAGATCCGGCGGTCCGGCTCGCGGCACTGACCCAGTTGATCCGCATTTCCCCCACGCCGGGGGTGGCGCGGGTGATCGCCGGTCTCCTCGATGAGGCGTATGCGGATGCGGCCCCTGAGACGGGCACCGGTGGCAGCCCGGCCCCGACCACCCTCACCGGGATGAACCGCCGGCTGAACGACCAGAACCGGGCCGGCCGCCGGGCCCCGTGGCTGTCCGGTCTTGTACGGGAGGCGCACAACGCGCTTGGCGACCGTACGCAAGAGCGTCTGACATTGCTTTCCGCCGAACTGACGGCCACCGGCTGGGAACGCAGGACCGACGCCGTGCGCATCAGCTCGCTGATGATGCGTGAGTTCCGTGGACCGTACGGGTCGGTGGTGGCACAGATCGGCGAGCAGTTGTCGGCCACCGAGCCGCGCCTGGTGGCCGCTGCCGCGCACGCGCTGGTGGGCCTGCACAAGCTGGCGGCTCCCGCCGCCGACGCACTGGTGGAACTCCTCAACCACAGTCCGCGAGCGGAGAAACCGGATGCGTTCGGCGGCGAGGTGCCACCGTGGGTGATCCTGTACGGCTCCGGTCTCCCCTACTGCGGGGAGGTTCTGCGTGCCCTCGCGCAGATCGGCGATGTCCGGGTTCTGCCCGCACTGCGCTGGGCGTTGGAGTACGAGGAGATGCCCGCCGACATCGGATATCTGATTGGCGGAATGGGCTCCACAGCAGTGGACCTGCTGCCGCTCGTCCGCGAACGCCTGCGGGAACTCCCCGCGAAGAAGGGGTACGACGCGCGCCGGGACGGCCTGGTCTCAGCGCTCGTCGGCCTCGGTGCCGCGGCGGTTCCCGAGCCGACTGCCGCGTCCTCCGCTGCGGAGCTTCGGGCAGAGCTCACCGCCGAGAATGTCTGGCACCGGGTCAGGGCCGCGAGCGCACTGTGGCGGATCGACGGCGAGGTCGGCGCGGTGCTTCCGGTGTTGAGCGCCGCGTGGGTTGAGAATCCGCACACACGCAAGGGCATCGCGGAATGCTTCCTGGACATGGGCCCGGCCGCGGCGGGAGTCGCGGTGCCGTTGGTGCGCGGGGAGCTCGACAGACGAGGACGGCACAACTACGACCCGAACGGTTTCAGCACCAGCGACATCCCGGGCGACGAAGCCCTGCTCGCCGCCTGCCGGGAGGCGCTGGTTGTGTTGGAGAGCTGAAGAACTTCTTGCTCACTCCGGGAAGTGGCAGGCCGTCAGATGACCGTCCGCGCCCTCCAGCGGCGGCGTAGTCGTCGCGCACACCTCCTGCGCCTTCCAGCACCGTGTCCGGAACCGGCACCCCGACGGCGGGTCGATCGGGCTGGGCACGTCGCCGACAAGGCGGATGCGTTCGCGCTTCTTCCCCGGTGAATCCGGTACGGCGGACAGCAGCGCGTGCGTGTACGGGTGGCGTGGCGACTCGTACAGCGTGTGCCGGTCGGCGATCTCGACGATGCGGCCGAGGTACATCACCGCGATCCGCTGGGAGAAGTGCCGCACGATGGCCAGATCGTGGGCGATGAACACAAACGCGATGCCCAGGTCACGCTGGAGCTGCTGGAGCAGGTTCACCACCTGCGCCTGGATCGACACGTCAAGTGCGGACACCGGCTCGTCGGCGATGATCAGCTTCGGCTGGAGGGCCAGCGCCCGCGCGATGCCGATGCGCTGGCGCTGACCGCCGGAGAACTCGTGCGGGAACCGGTTGTAGTGCTCGGGGTTCAGGCCGACGGTCTCCAGGATCTCCTGGACGCGTTTGCGGCGGCCCCCGGGCGGATTGATGCCGTTGACCTCCATCGGGCCGGCGATGATCGTGCCGACGGTGTGCCGGGGGTTCAGTGAGGAGTACGGGTCCTGGAAGATCATCTGGATGTCCGTGCGCAGCGCGGCCAGCTGCCTGCGGGAGGCGTGCGTGATGTCCTGGCCGTCGAACACGATCCGGCCGGATGTCGGCTCCAGGAGCCGGGCGATCACCCGGCCGGTTGTCGACTTGCCGCAGCCGGATTCGCCGACGAGCCCGAAGCTCTCCCCGGGTGCGACGCTGAACGACACCCCGTCGACGGCCTGCACCGCACCGGTCTGCCGTTGCAGGATTCCAGACCGTACGGGGAAATGCTTTGTCACGTCGGTGACTTCGAGGAGCGGCCGCTGTCCGTCTTTGACAGGGACAGTGGGAGCGGGTGAGGTGACGGTCATCGCACGGTCTCCACGGTGAGCAGCCGGCTGCGGTCGGCGGGGTCGAGGTGGCACGCGGACTGCCGCTCGGTGCCCATGAGTTCGGGTCGTACGGAGGTGCAGACGTCCATCGCGAAGTCACAGCGCGGATGGAAGGCGCAGCCGGTCGGCGGGTCGAGCAGGCTGGGCGGTGTTCCGCGCACGGGGGTCAGCGCGGCGTCCACGTTGCCGTCGAGGTGTGGCATGGACGTCAACAGGCCCCGGGTGTACGGGTGTTGAGGATTGTCGAGGATCTCCGCGGTGGTGCCCTTCTCCACGCAGCGTCCGGCGTACATCACCAGGACCTCGTCGGCGATGTCGGCGACGACTCCCAGGTCGTGGGTGATGAGGATGATCGCTGTGCCGGTGTCCTCCTGGAGGTCGCGCAGCAGGTCGAGGATCTGCGCCTGCACGGTGACGTCCAGCGCGGTCGTCGGCTCGTCGGCGATCAGCAGGTCGGGGTCGCAGGACAGGGCCATCGCGATCATCGCGCGCTGCCGCATGCCGCCGGAGAACTGGTGCGCGTAGTCGCGCGCCCGCTTGGCCGGGTGGGGGATGCCGACCCGGGACAGCATCTCCACCGCGCGGGCCCACGCGGCCTTCTTCGTGCCGCCCAGGTGCCTGCGGTAGGTCTCGGCGATCTGGTCGCCGATGGAGTAGAACGGCGACAGCGCGGTCAGCGGGTCCTGGAAGATCATGGAGATGCGGCGGCCCCTGAGGTCCTCCATCTCGCGTTCGGGCATGCCGATGAGCCGGCGGCCGTTGTAGGTGATCCGCCCGGTGGTCTCGGTGTGTTCGGGGTTGTGCAGACCGAGTACCGCGAGGTTGGTGACGGACTTGCCGGAGCCGGATTCGCCGACGATGCCGAGGGTGCGGCCCTTCGACAGGTCGAAGGACAGTCCGTCGACGGCTTTGACCAGGCCGTCTTCCGTACGGAAGCTCACACGCAGGTCCTGCACGGACAGCAGAGGGCTCATGACACACGCACCCGGGGGTCGATGACGGCGTAGACCGCGTCGACGACGATGTTGGCGACGACCATCGCGGTGGCGGCGATCAGCACCACGCCCATGATCGACGGCAGGTCTGACTCGACGACGGACCGGACGGCCAGCTTGCCGATGCCGTGGATGTTGAAGGTGGTCTCGGTGATGACCGCACCGCCCAGGAGGACGCCCAGTTCGATGCCGTAGATGGTGACGATGGGGGTCATCGCGCCGCGCCAGGCGTGCTTGAGCAGGACTTTGCGGCTGCGCAGGCCCTTGGCCTTGGCCGTACGGACGTATTCCTCGCCGAGCGTGTCCACCATCGAGGACCGGGTGAGCCTGGCGTAGACGGCGGCGTTGATGACCCCCAGGACCAGCCAGGGCAGGATCAGCCCGCCGGCCCATTCGCCGGGTCCGTCGGTGAACAGCGGGTGGTACTTCGGCTCGGGCAGCCAGTCGAGCTTACGGACGAAGATGCCCAGCGCCAGGACGCCCAGGAAGTAGATCTGCACGGACGCGCCCACCAGGGACAGGCCCATCAGGAGCTTGTCGATCCACTTGCCGCGGTGCAGCGCGGCGACCATGCCGGTGACGATGCCGCCGGTGAGGAAGACGACGGACGCGCCGAAGGCCAGGGACAAGGTGGCGGGCAGCCGGTCCATGAGGGTGTTAAGGACCGGCTCGTTGTTGACGAACGAGTAGCCCAGGCACGGGGCTTCGCAGTGCTTGGGGCCGAAGTCACGGCCGACGAACAGGCCGGACATGTAGTCCCGGTACTGCACGGGCACGGACTTGCTCAGGCCCAGGTTCTCGCGGATCACGGCCAGCGTCTCGGGCGTGCAGGTCTTGCCACAGGACAGCCGGGCCGGGTCGTCGGGCAGGGCGAAGAAGAGGAAGAAGGTGGCGGTGGACACCACCAGCAGGATGAGGACCGCGCCGAGGGACCGGCGGATGAGGAAATGCAGCATGGGAGTCTCTCGACACGCTGGGGAGCGGAAGGTGGTGGCCCGGCCGGAAGGGGGGACCTTCCGGCCGGGCCGGGCGACTGCTCAGTGACTACTTGACGACTGCTTGGCGACTACGCGCTGACTACTCGCTGGCTACTTCACGAAGATGTTGACCGGGTACGGCGTGCCGTAGCCCGCGCCCAGGTAGACGCCGCCCAGGCCGGGGCCGTAGAGGTACAGGCCGCGCCTGTAGACGAACGGCACCGCGGCTGCCTTCTCGACGAGTTGCCTGTCCAGTGCAGCCCAGGCCTTGCCGGCCGCGGTGGTGTCGGTGAGCGCCATGACGCGGTCGATCTCGGTGTTGACCGCGGCGTCGTCGAACAGGCCGTAGACCGTGCCGTCGTCCTGGATCTTGCGGCCGTCGAACTTCAGTGGCAGCACGGAGGAGCCGCTGGGCCAGTCGGCGCCCCAGCCCGACCAGTACAGGTCGAACTCGTTGTTCACCTTGCCGATCTCGGTGTAGTACGACTTGTCGCTGACGGGCCTCTTGACGACCTTGAAGCCGGCCTTCTCCAGGCCCTCGGTGACGGCGACGGCGATCTGTTCCCACAGGTCCGTCTGCGAGTAGGCGAAGACGATCGTCGGGGCGGGCTGTCCGGATTCGGTGATCAGCTGTTTGGCCTTGGCCGGGTCACCGGTCGGCGGGACCTTGTAGACGTCGAAGTTCTCGTAGCCGGGCATGGTCGGCGAGGTGTACGTGGTGGACAGTTCGCCGTACGCGGGGCCGCCGAGGATCTGCCGGACCTGCTGCTTGGGGAAGGCCGCGATGAGCGCCTGGCGGATCTTCGGGTTGGTGACCCGCCTGTTGTTCATCTCGAAGTACTCGGCGTACGGCGTGACGCCGTCCGTGGTGCGTGCCTTGAGGTCCGGGGTCTCGATCACCTTCTGGGCCAGCTCGCGGGGCACCTGCGAACGGAAGGTCAGGGCGGTCTTGTCCGAGCCGTTGGCGGCCAGGAGGCGCTCGTTGATCTGAAGTGTCGTCAGGCCGAACTCGGAGGCGAACCCGTCCGGGTAGGCGGTGCGCACCGCGTCGGTGTTCGGGTCCCAGTGCTCGTTGCGCACGATGGTCATCGACTTGTCGATCTCATGCTTGTCGATGCGGTACGGGCCTGAGGAGAAGGGCCGCTTGTCGTACTCGAGCTTGGTGTCCTTGGCCTTGGGGACCGGCGAGGAGGTGTTCAGCGCGACTGCGAAGGGCAGGTCACCGCGGGCACTGGCCAGCTTGAAGACCACGGTCTTGTCGTCGGGCGCCTCGATGGCGTCGTAGGACTTCCCGTCGTACGGACCGGCGTAGACCGCCCGGAAGTCGGGGTTGCCGGTCAGCCACTCCTGCACGTAGGTGGGTCCGCCGGTGATCTGCTTGTCGAAGGACCGCTCCACGCCGTACTTGACGTCGGCCGCTTTGATGGGCGAGCCGTCCTCGTACTTCAGCCCGTCCTTGAGCGTGAACTTCCAGGTCTTACCGCCGTCGGGCGTGGTGCCGGTGTCCGTGGCCAGGTCGCCCACCAGGGTGGTCTTGTCACCGTCCTGCTTGTAGGCGGTGAGGGTGCGCGACAGGAGCAGGCTCATCGTCTGCTCGTGGCTGACGTACACGCGCTGCGGGTCGAGGTGGTTGAAGTCGGTCTTCTCCAGGTCGGTGACGATGCCGCCCTTCTTGGCACCGGGCACCTCCTTGGCCGGGCCCTTGGAGTCGGCGGCGGTGCCGACGGTCGTCCCGCGGACCTGCGCGACGGGCTTGCCGTCGCCGGCCTTCGGTTTGTCGGCCTTGTCCTTGCTGTCGCCACCGCACGCGGTGAGGCAGGACAGGCCGATGACGGCCACACCGGCGAGGGCGGTGAGGCGCTGTTTGTGTCTGTTCACGGGGTTTTCCTCTGGTGACAGGTAGGCGGGGTCAGCAGTTCGTCTTGGATCGGCGGTTCGTCTTGGATCGGCGGTTCGTCTTGGGGTCAGCGGTTCGTCTTCGGGTCGAGCGCGTCGCGCACCGAGTCCCCGAGCAGGTTGAAAGCGACCACGAAGATCAACATGGCGATGCCGGGGAAGAGCATGTAGGCGGTGTCGGAGTCGAAGACCTCCGCGCCGCGCAGGATCATGCGGCCCCAGTCGGGGGTGGGTTCGACCATGCCGACGCCCAGGAAGGACAGCGCGGCCTCAGTGGTCACATACGCCGGCACCGCTAGGGAGGAGGTGACGAGGATCGGCGTCCACAGGTTCGGCAGGAGTTCCTTGAGGATGATCCGCCGGGACCCGCTGCCGGTGACCCGGGCTGCTTCGACGTACTCGCGCTCCCGCAGGGACAGCACCTGGCCGCGCAGGAGCCGGGCCACCGACGTCCAGCCGAAGGACGACAGGACGACGATCAGCACCAGGCCCCGCTTCCACGAAGCGGTCTCCTCGTTCGCGGTGGTCATGAAGGACATGACCACCGGGGTGAAGGCGATGAAGAACAGGGTGTTCGGGAACGACAGCATCACGTCGATCACCCGGCTGATCACGAAGTCGGCCTTGCCGCCGAGGTAACCGGCGGTGACTCCGAGCAGCACCCCGACGACGGTGGTGATGACCACCACCGCCAGGGAGATCAGCAGCGAGGTACGGATGCCGTACGCGAGCTGGGTCAGCACGTCCCGGCCCAGTCCCGGCTCAAGGCCGAACCAGAATTCTCCGGACATGCCGCCGGCGTCGCCGACGGGGAAGCCGTAGTCGTTCAGCAGTCCGGGGGTGTTCTGTCCGTACGTGGCGTACGGGTCCTTGCCGTAGAGCTCCGACAGGAGCGGTGCGCCGAAGCCGATCAGGAAGAACAGGGCGACGACGACGCCGGCGGTGACACCGGTGCGGTCGCGGCGGAACCTTCGCCAGGCCAGTTGCGCGGGGGAGCGGCCGAGCAGTGCCTTTGCGACTGCGGGTTCCACAGAGGGTTCGGGCGGCGCTGCGGGCTCCGGCGCACTGGGGACGACAGGTTCCAGGGCAGCCCGGGATGGCGTGGTCATCGTGGGGGTTTCCCTGCGGGAGGTGGGGCTCAGCGGTTGTCGCCGAGCCGGTGATGGGACTGTGCGGCACAAGCTGACGCAGGGTCAAGAGTAAACGGCATCACATTTCGTGTGTGACATTGCATTTACTATCTCTTTAACATTCGACGTCGGCGCAGGACCGTCGCGCCGCGACCCGGTCACCTTGGATGGGCAGTGCCGACGGGAACAGCGCGCGGAGATGATCTGCCGTCAGATCTCTAGGCAAACCGCTCTGCCATGTGACATTGTACTGATGTGACTGGTACTCAGACATGCGATGTCGTCGTCATCGGCGCCGGCCTGGTCGGGGCCGCCTGCGCGCTGTACGCAGTGCGGGCGGGCCTGACCGTAACCCTCGTCGACCGGGGCTCCGTCGCCGGTGGCACAACCGGCGCGGGCGAGGGGAACATCCTCGTCTCCGACAAGGAGCCGGGCCCCGAACTGGATCTCGCCTTACTGTCCAACCGGCTGTGGCGCGAGCTGACGGAAGGCCGATCCTCCAGCCTTGAACGGCACAGCGCTGAGTCCCGCGGCGCTGAGTCCCGCGGCGCTGAGTCCCACAGTGTCGAATCCCGCGGCGTCGACCCCTGCGCCGTCGAATTCGAATCCAAGGGCGGCCTCGTCGTCGCCTCGGACGAACAGGGGCTCGACGCGCTGCGGAAGTTCGCCGCCCGGCAGCGGGGAGTGGAGACCATCCCCGTGGCCGCCGGCGAACTGCGCACGCTCGAACCCCACTTGGCCGAAGGACTGGCCGGCGGTGTCCTCTATCCACAGGACGCCCAGGTCCAGCCGATGCTCGCCGCGGCCCACTTCATCCGTGAGGCGCGGCGGACGATGCGGTTGACCGTCCTCACCGGGACCACGGTCACCGGCATCGGGACGACGAAGGACGGCCACGTACGGGAAGTGCTGACCGACCGTCAGCGCATCCCGACCGGCGCGGTGGTCAACGCAGCCGGGACCTGGGGCGGCGAGATCGCGAAGCTCGCCGGCGCACACCTGCCGGTGCTGCCCCGGCGCGGCTTCATCCTCGTCACCGAACCGCTGCCGCTCATCGTGCGGCGCAAGGTGTACGCGGCCGACTACGTCGCGGACGTCGCCAGCGACTCCGCCGACCTGCAGACCTCAGCCGTGGTCGAAGGCACGGCGGCCGGACCGGTCCTGATCGGTGCCAGCCGGGAGCGGACCGGCTTCGACCGGACGCTGTCGGTCCCGGTGCTGCAACGCCTCGCCGCCCAGGCGGTAGCGCTGTTCCCCGTACTCGACCAGGTCTCGGTCATGCGCGCCTACCGGGGCTTCCGCCCGTACATGCCCGACCACCTGCCGGCCATCGGTCCCGATCCACGGGTCCCCGGCCTGTTCCACGCGTGCGGTCACGAAGGCGCGGGCATCGGGCTCGCCCCGGCGACCGGGCACCTGATCGCGCAGAACCTCACAGGTGAGACCCCGGACCTCGATCTCACTCCCTTCCGTCCCGACCGCTTCCAGGAGGTGCCGGTGTGAACCCCCTTGAGTACGTCCACGCCGCACCGGGTAATCCGTACGAGATATCGATCGACGGCAGAGCCGTCGCCGTTCTGCCCGGTCAGACCGTCGCCGCCGCGCTGTGGAGCGCCGGGATCACGTCCTGGCGCAGCACCCGCCAGGACGCCCGGCCACGTGGGGTCTTTTGTGGCATAGGTGTCTGTTTCGACTGCCTGGTGACCGTCAACGACCGCCCCAACGTCCGGGCCTGCCTCGCCGAGGCCCGCCCCGGGGACGCCGTCCGCACCCAGGAGGGGACCGGGCATGACCACCTATGACCTCGCAGTCGTCGGGGCCGGACCGGCCGGGCTTTCGGCGGCGGTCACCGCTTCCGAGGCCGGGCTCTCCGTCGCCCTGATCGACGGCGCGGCCCGCCCCGGCGGGCAGTTCTACCGCACACCGGACCCCCGGCTCGGTGCGCGTCGTATCGATCGACTGCACCACGCGTGGTCGACGTACACCGGGCTCATGGCCCGCCTCGACCGCAGCACGGCCGACTGGCTGCCGGGCCGTCAGGTGTGGACCATCGAGCACGGGTTCACTGTGCGCACGCTGGTGGACGATGTCGAATTGACCGTCAGCGCACGGTCTGTACTGATCGCGACCGGGGCGTACGAGAAGCAACTCCCCTTCCCAGGTTGGACGTTGCCCGGAGTTGTCACCGCAGGTGGCGCACAGGCGATGCTCAAGGCCAATCTGTGCCTGCCCGGCGGGCACGTCGTGGTCGCGGGCACCGGGCCACTGCTGCTCACCGTCGCCGCCGGGCTCGCCGCTGCGGGCTCGAAGGTCGTCGGGGTCTACGAGGCCAACAGTGTCCTCGGCTACGCATCACACTTCCCCGCGATCGCAGCCAACCCCGGCAAGCTCCTCGAAGGAGCCGAATACGGTACGGGTCTGCTCAGGCACAAGGTCCCGCTCCGTACGCGGCACGCCGTTGTCGCCGCACACGGCGCGGACCGGCTCGAAGCCGTGACGGTGGCGAAACTGGACCGGGACTGGAACGTCGTTCCCGGCACCGCCCGCCGGATCGACTGCGATGCGCTGGCAGTCGGCTACGGTCTCACCGCGCAGCTCGACCTCGCGCTGGAACTCGGGTGCGCGACAACGGCCGACGGTGACGGTTCACCGGTCCTCGCCGTCGACGCGCAGCAGCGCACATCCGTCCCCGGAGTGTGGGCGGCAGGCGAGACGACCGGCATCGGCGGTGCGCAACTCTCCATCATTGAGGGCGAGTTGGCGGCCCAGTCGATCGCCGACCGGCAGCCCTCCGCCAAGGCTGTGCGCTCCCGCCGTCGCCTCAGAGCCTTCGGCGAGGCCTTGCACGCCGCGCATCCCGTACGCCCTGGCTGGACCTCCTGGCTGACGGACGACACCCTCGTCTGCCGCTGCGAGGAGGTCCCCGTATCAGCGGTCCGCGCGGCCGTCGAAGACCTGGGCGCGTCCGACGCGCGCTCGGTGAAACTGCTCACCCGCACCGGCATGGGCTGGTGCCAGGGCCGCATGTGCGGCACCGGCACCGCTTGCCTGACCGCGCACCTGTGCGGCCGGGAACCGACGCTCAGCGAGCTCACCGGCACCCGTCCGGTGGCCCAGCCCGTCCCCCTGGGCCTGCTCGCGTCCGCTCAGCCTGTGTCAGCTCACTCAGTTCACTCAGTTCAATCAGCCCGTTCAGCTCAGTCAGCTCAGTCAGCCCATTCAGATCTTGAGGAGTCACGATGACCACCACCTCCCGCAAGCCCTGGCACGGCGTCATGGTCGCCACCACACTGCCGCTGCGCGCCGACCTCTCCGTCGACTTCGACGCGTTCGGCGAGCATTGCCGGTGGCTGGTCGCCGAAGGCTGTGAAGGCGTAGTCCCGAACGGCTCCCTGGGCGAATACCAGGTGCTCACCGCCGAGGAGCGCGCGCAGGTCGTCCGTACGGCCGTCGAGGCCATCGGCGGGGACCGGGTCATGCCTGGCGTCGCCGCGTACGGCAGCGCGGAGGCCCGCCACTGGACCGAGCAGGCGGCCGAGGCCGGGTGCGCGTCGGTCATGCTGCTGCCGCCGAACACCTTCCGGGCCCCCGACGACGCCGTGGTCGCGCACTACCGCGAGGTGGCCGCCGCCGGGCTGCCGATCGTCGCGTACAACAACCCGATCGACACGAAGGTCGACCTGACGCCCGAGCTGCTCGCCGTGCTGCACGGGGAGGGGCTGATCCACGCGGTCAAGGAGTTCAGCGGCGACGTCCGCCGGGCCTACCGGATCGCCGAACTCGCCCCCGGTCTTGACCTGTTGATCGGCGCCGACGATGTACTGCTCGAACTGGCGATCGCCGGGGCCAAGGGCTGGGTGGCCGGCTACCCGAACGCGCTGCCGCGCACCTCGGTGGAGCTGTACAACGCGGCGGTGTCCGGTGACCTGACCACCGCGCTTCCGCTGTACCGCACCCTGCACGAACTCCTGCGCTGGGACTCGAAGTCCGAGTTCGTCCAGGCGATCAAGCTGTCGATGGACATCGTCGGCCGGCCCGGCGGACCGTGCAGGCCGCCGCGGCTGCCGCTGCCCGCGGCCACGGCGACGGCGGTCCGCCAGGCGACGGAGAAGGCCGTGGCCGAAGGCCTCACCTGACAAGTCCGGGGTGTGGGCGGGGTAACGCCCGCACCCCTCCCGCACGTCACAACTGCGAACCGGGGAAGGAACCCATGCGCACCCGCAACATCTTCCACGCCGTCGACTCGCACACCGAAGGCATGCCGACCCGCGTCATCACCGGCGGAGTAGGTGTGATCCCCGGGGCGACGATGTCCGAACGACGACTGCACTTCCTGGAACACATGGACAGTCTGCGCACCCTCCTGATGTACGAGCCGCGCGGGCACTCGGCCATGAGCGGCGCGATACTCCAGCCGCCGACCCGCCCCGACGCGGACTGGGGCGTCCTCTACATAGAGGTGTCCGGCTGTCTGCCGATGTGCGGGCACGGGACGATCGGCGTCGCGACGGTGCTGGTGGAGACCGGGATGGTGGAGGTGGTCGAGCCGGTCACGACGATCCGTCTCGACACTCCCGCGGGCCTGGTCATCGCGGAGGTGGCCGTCGAAGACGGTGCGGCCCGGTCGGTGACGATCCGTAACGTCCCGTCGTTCAGCCTGGGACTGGACCGCAGGGTGGACGTCCCCGGTCTGGGGGAGATCACCTACGACCTCGCCTTCGGCGGGAACTTCTACGCGATCCTGCCGCTGGACCGGGTGGGGCTGAAGTTCGACCGCGCGTACAAGCAGCAGATCCTGGACGCCGGGCTCGCACTGATGGACGCGGTCAACGAACACGACCGTCCCGTACACCCGACCGATCCGGCGATCGACGTGTGCCACCACGTGCAGTTCACCGCGCCGGGCTCGAACGCACAGGTGTCGCAGCACGCGATGGCGATCCACCCGGGCTGGTTCGACCGGTCGCCGTGCGGGACCGGGACCAGCGCCCGGATGGCGCAGCTGCACGCGCGCGGCGAGCTGGGCCTCGACACCGACTTCGTGAACGAGTCGTTCATCGGGACGCGGTTCACCGGGCGGCTGGTGGCGGAGACGGCTGTGGGCGGGCTGCCCGCGGTGATCCCCACGGTGACCGGGCGGGCGTGGCTGACCGGGACGGCACAGTACTTCCTGGATCCGGGCGACCCGTTCCCGGAGGGATTCCTGCTGTGACTGTTACTTCCATGTCCGACGCGCCCCCTGCCCCCGGAAGGCACCCCCGATGAACAGCACCAACCCAGCGGACCCCAGCGATGTAGTCCTCTCCTTCACGGCAGCGGGTGCGGAAGGCGTACGGTCCGCTGCCGCGCGGGCGCGCACCGCCCAGCGGGACTGGCTGGCCGCCGGTGCCGCCGCGCGCTCCGCCGCCCTCAGCTCCGCCGCCGACCGCGTCGCCGCCGCGTCCGACGAACTCACCGCCCTGGTCGTCCGTGAGGTCGGCAAGCCGACCGCCGAAGCCCGGGGCGAAGTCGCCCGTACGGTCGCCATCCTGCGTTACTACGCACAGACGGTGTACGACCCGGCCGGCTCCGTCCACGAGCCGGCCGCCGGGCCCGGACTGCTGTTCACCCGCCGCCGTCCGCACGGGGTGGCGGGACTGATCACTCCGTGGAACTTCCCGCTCGCCATCCCCGTGTGGAAGGCCGCCCCGGCGCTGGCCGCCGGGAACGCCGTACTGCTCAAGCCGTCCGAGGAGGCGACGGCGTGCGCGCTGCGCCTCGCCGAGCTGCTCGGGCTGCCGGACGGACTGTTCACCGTCGTCCCGGGCGGGGCCGCGGAAGGCTCCGCGATCGTCGGGGCCGCCGACGTGGTGTCGTTCACCGGCTCGACGGCGGTCGGCACGGTCGTGGTCGGGGCGGCGACCGGGCGCGGAATCCCCGTGCAGGCGGAGATGGGCGGGCAGAACGCGGCGATCGTGCTGCCGGACGCCGATGTGCACAAGACAGCGGAACAGCTCGTGGGCGCGGCGTTCGGCTTCGCCGGGCAGAAGTGCACGGCCACCAAGCGGATCATCGCCGTGGGCGACCCGGGCCCGCTGCGGGACGCACTGGTCAAGGCCGTCGGGAAGCTCGAAGCCACTCCGGTCATCACCGGGGCGGCCCGGCAGCGGGTCCTTGACGCGGTCGGCGGCACAGTTCTGACGGGTGGTCACGCGCCGGACCGACCCGGCTGGTTCGTGGAGCCGACCCTCGTCGAGGACGTTCCCGCCGGTCACGTCCTGGCCGGCGACGAAGTGTTCGGGCCGATCGCGCTGCTGTTGAGCGCGCCCGACCTGGACGCGGCGATCGACCTTGCCAATTCCGTACGACAGGGTCTGGTGTCGTCGATCCACACTGCGGACCTGAACGCGGCACTGGCCGCAGTTGACCGGTTGGACACCGGCCTGATCAAGGTGAACGCGCCGACGACCGGAGTTGACTTCCATTTGCCGTTCGGCGGCGAGAAGGTGTCCAGCCACGGCCCGCGCGAACAGGGGCGGGCCGCCCTCGACTTCTACACGAGCACCCGCACGGTTTCCCTGCTGCCGAGCGTCTAGTGCTTGATGAACACCCAGACCCCCGCCGTCCGGGAAGGGAAGCCTCCCCGGCATCAGCCCTCCCCGGGCGGCGGGCCCGATTCAGTCGGCGTCAGAAACAGGGACGGACTGAGCGGGTAAGGACCAGCCCCAGTCAAGACCGGCCCAGTCAAAACCGGCTCAGTCAAGAGGGGCTCAGTCAAGAGGGGCCCAATCAGAGACCAGCCCAATCAGTGACCAACCCAGTCGAGAACAGCTCCAGCCGAGAGCAGTCCAGGAGTCACCCCTGATGCAGACCGTCGAGAACGTCGACTACCACACCGTCGGCGAACCGTTCCGGATCGTCGCCGACGGCCTGCCGCCACTGCCCGGGAACACCGTCGCTGAGCGCCGGGTGAACCTGATCGGGCACCCGTACCACCCCGCGGACCAGATCCGGCGGTTGCTGTGCCACGAACCGCGGGGACACGCCGGCATGTACGGCGACTTCATCGTGCCCGCCGACGACGGCGGCGCGCACTACGCGAGCGTCGACGCCAGGACCCTGGGCATCCCGCTGGTCCCCGAACACCGCGACGACCTGATCCGCGCCGGACGGGAGACCAAGCGTGAACTGACCGATCTGCCGGAGGAACTGTACGGAGTGATCCTGTACGAGGAACGCCCCGACACCGCCGAAGGCCCCGCGCAGCGCAACGTCACCGTGTTCGCCGACGGCCAGGTCGACCGCTCGCCGTGCGGCTCGGGCACCTCGGCGCAGCTCGCGCTGCTGTACGCCGACGGGCTGATCAAACAGGGGCCGGCGCTGCGGCACGAGTCGATTATCAGAACGGTCTTCATCGGACGTGTTGTCGGTGATGGGCCCGACGGCGTGGAAACCGAAGTGGAGGGCACCGCGTTCCGCACCGGTGAGCACCGGTTCCTGCCCGACCCGTTCGACGACCTCGGTACGGGGTACACGCTGCGATGAGCCTCCCCTACGTGACCACCATGCCGGGCATGTCCGAGGCCATCGACACGATCGAGAAGATCCTCATCGACGGCTTCGACCCGGACTCCGACCCGGCCCGCACAATCACGGATGTGACGGCCGGGCAACTGCTGCTCATGCCGTCCGAGGCCGGGCCGTACGCCGGTGTCAAACTCGCCTCGGTCGCCCCGGGCAACCCCGCCAGGGACCTGCCGCGGATCACCGCGCTGTACGTCCTGTTCGACGCCGCGACACTCACCCCGATCGCGCTGCTCGACGGCACCGCGCTGACGTCCCTCCGGACACCTGCCGTATCCGCCGTGGCCGTGCGGCACCTGGCCACGGCCGACGCCTCCCACCTCGTGGTCTTCGGCACGGGACCGCAGGCGTGGCACCACATCGAGGCGCTGCGGGTCGTACGGCCGGTCACTGAGGTGACCGTGGTCGGCCGGGACGCGCGACGGACGGAGGAATTCGTACGGAGAGTGCGGGAAACCGACGTCGAGACCCGCGTCGGGACCCCCGCCGATGTGGCCCGCGCGGACCTGATCGCCTGCTGTACCACCGCCCGCGGCCCCCTGTTCGACGGAAGCCTCGTACCCGCCCACACGACCGTCGTCGCGGTCGGCTCGCACGAGCCCGATGCCCGGGAGACCGACACGGAACTCGTCCGGCGCGCTACCGTCGTGGTGGAATCAGTACCCGCCGCGCTGCGTGAAGCCGGGGATGTGCTGATTCCCCTGCGCGACCGCGCGATCAACCGTGATCATGTGGTCGGCTCGCTCGCCGACCTGGTGACGGGGCGTATCCCCGCAGCTCCCGCCCGTCCCCGCCTGTTCAAGAGCGTCGGCATGGCGTGGGAGGATCTTGCCGTCGCGGGGGCGGCGTACGAACGGGACCGGAGGTGAAGACGATCATGCGTCTGGGCGCTGGATCGGAAGCGGAACAGGGACAGATCCCGGCACTCACAGGGATGTCCGCACCCGGGCCGGCGATGCTCGGGCTCAAGGCCGTCGCCGAACGGCAGTCGCTGCGTGAACAGATCACGTACGCCCTGCGCGCCGCGCTCATCAGCGGCGAACTCCGGCCCGGGATCGTGTACTCCGCGCCCACGCTGGCCACCGAGTTCGGGGTGTCGGCGACTCCCGTGCGCGAGGCGATGCTGGACCTCGCGAAGGAGAACCTCGTCGAGGTCGTCCGCAACAAGGGCTTCCGGGTGACCGAGGTGTCCCCGCGCGACCTGGACGAGTACACCGCGATCCGGATGCTCATCGAGGTGCCGACGGTGGTGGCCGCGGCGAAGGCCGCGACGCCCGGGCAACTGGAGGCGCTGCGCCCGATCGCCCAGCTGATCGTGGCCGCCGCCGAACGCGGCGACCTGATCGGGTACATCGAGGCCGACCAGCGCTTCCACCTGGAGCTCCTCGCCCTGGCCGGCAACCGCCGGCTGGTCGAGGTCGTCGGCGACCTGCGCAGCCGCGCGCGGCTGTACGGCCTGCGCCAGCTGTCCGACCAGGGTTCGCTGGTGTCCTCCGCGCAGGAGCACGTGGCGATCGTGGACGCGCTGGTGGCGCGGGACGTCGAACGGGTGGGGGAGCTGATGCACGAGCACCTGACGCATGTGCGCTCGCTGTGGGCTGAGGACGCCAAGTAGGCGTTCGTGAACGGTCGTAGCCCGGCTTAGATCAGTCTCAGGCAGTCTCAGGCAGTCTCAGATCAGTCTTAGCCGGTCTAGATCAGTCTTAGTCGGTCTAGATCAGTCTTAGTCGGTCGTACGGAGAAGCCCCCGCCGAGTGCGGGGGCTTCTCCGTGTGCCGTGCGTTCCGGGTGCTACCAGGGCTTCAGCGGGCCCTCGCAGGTGTAGTTCGCGCTGGCCACGGTCCCCCAGTACAGCCGGGGCTTGTCGTAGTAGCAGTTCATGTCGGCCAGGTTGTCCTTCGCCTGACCGGCTCGCGTCAGGATGAAGTAGTCGGCGGTGGCCCGCAGGTCCTTGGCGACCTGGTCCGGGTTCGACGTGTCGGTGCCCGCCGAGAAGCCGCCCGTGCAGATGAACCGGGGGTTCGTGCCCTTGTAGGCCCAGTCGCACTTCGGGTTGTACTGGGTCGACTGGGCGAACTTGTCCTCGACCGTCTTGGCCACCGACGAGGAAAGCGTGGCGGGCGTCTTGTACTTGGTGTCGGGCACGAACAGCGTGTCGACCTTGGCGATCTGCTCGTCGAGGTAGGTGTTGAACGCGGCCTGGAGCGCCGGGTCGGCGCTCAGCCGGTTGCGGAAGGCGTCGAAGCCGGCCACGTCGTTCGCCCGGAGGTAGCCGTACATCTCCGTCAGCAGCGCGGGCCGGTCACGGCCGAGCATCGCCCAGAACGAGCCGGAGTAGGAGTAGTAGCGGAAGAACGACGTGTCTTCGGTGTACCGCCAGTGCAACGTGTCGTACAGCGACGGACGGCCGTTGGTGCGCTGGTCGGAGATGACCGACCGGATGAGCTCCTTGCGCTGCTTGACGCCCTCGTCGCGGGTGGACCCGGCCAGGTACTCGGCCATGCCCTCGTCGAAGGCCTCGCTGCGCCCGGGGGTGCCCCACGCTCCGACGCCCCAGCTGCCGGGGATCGCCCAGCGTCCGTTGAGGTAGTGGGTGTACTCGTGGCGGAACAGCTCCTCCAGACTCAGCGAGGAGTCGATGCCCACGCGCCGCTGGAAGGTGTAGAAGGTGGCTCCCTGCTCGATGTACATGCCGCCGTTGTTGGTCCCGTAGCCGTACAGGTAGGTCTGGTACTGCTTGTAGTCGGCCTTCGTCCCGTACACCTTGATGTTCAGGACTGCATTGGGGTCGTCCGGCACCGGCTGGTCGGTACCCAGGAGGCGCAGGAACTGCGTCTTGACCTGCTTGGACGCGTAGTACATCTGCTCGATCTCGGCCCGCGACAGCGCGGTGCGGACGAGGATCTTCCCGTCGTCGAAGCTGTAGCTGTTGGGGAAGACCCTGGCTTCGAGGTCGGCCTTGCAGGCGTTGAACTGCGCGCACATGCCCAGGTAGTCCAGCCAGCCGGCGGGGGCGGTCCAGACGTAGGACCACTTTCCGTACAGCTGCTCGGTCTTGGGCAGGAGCTCGACCAGTCCGGCGACAATCTGCGGCTTGAGATCGTCGATCCAGATCAGCCGGCCGTACTCGTTGAGTGTGTCGTGGATGACCCAGGCCTGGCCGATGTCGGCCAGGTGCTTGTAGTCGGCCACGGCCTTGAGCTGGGCGACGTACGCGGGGGTCGCCTTGACGGCCTGCTGGAAGGCCGGGTCGAGGTAGCCCCGGAAGTTGATGTTGAGAGCGTCCAGGGCCAGGTTGCGGCGGCCGCTGTCCTTGTACTGGTCGGTGGTGCCGTCCATGTTCTTCAGCAGCTGGCTGTACAGGCCCATGTGCTTCTCGCGGATGCCCTTCTCATCCAGCACGATCATGAACTCGTGGGCGACCCACGCCGCCGCACTGGTCTGGGCCAGCGCGTTGGGGCTGGCGAGGAACGCGTCGACCGCGCCGTTGACGGCGTTGAGGGTGTCCGTGTCGTGCAGGCCGAAGACGTCGCGCCCCCACGAGTGGTACTCGACGACGTGCAGGTAGTACCAGAGCTCGTACATCCGCTTGGAGTTCGTGCCGTCGTACGTGGCGGAGTCCGCGGCGATGCGGTTGGCGACGGCGATGGTGTTCTGCTTGGTGATGTACTTCCCAGCCTCGGCGTCACCGGACGTCCACATCAGCGGGCCCAGACACGTGAAGGCGTCGGGGTGTGCGGGGTCCGTGAGCCAGGCGATCAGTTTGTCGGGGGTGTTGAGCCCGAGCAGCGTCGCGCGGTCGCAGTCGGTGGCGACTGCGGCGCGGAGCCGGGGCGCGCCCTGTGCCTGGGCCGCCGGCTCGGGGGTGGGGGAGCCGGTCTTCTTTCCGTTGAGGGCGGTCTTCTGCTTGTCGCCGCCGGGGCCGACGTCGAGGGGACTGTTGGGAAGTGCGGCCCGGCGTTCGGTGTGCTCCGCGGCTTCGTCGGCTGCGCCGGCGGAGGCCGCGGCCGGGTTGGGAGCGGCCTGGAAGGCCGCCGGTATGCGCTGTTCGGGGGCCGCGTTCGCGCTGGCCGCGAGATTCGGCAGGAGACCTGCGCCGAGGGCGAGGGCCGCGATGGACGCGGCGGTGAGGGTGCGCCGACGACGGGTGACAGCAGCAGACATCCATGCCCTCCAGGGCATCTGGGGCCCGCCGGGGGGAGACGGGTCCTTGGGTGGATGGCCAGTACTGTGTTACATGTCACGCATGGGACAACAGGGACTTTAAGTCAAGAGAGAGCAAAGCTGTCGTGTCCGCGACATGAAATCCTGACGAATCGTCAGCAACAGGGCGACAAAAAGGCGCGGCCCGTACGGGGCCGCGCCTTCTCAGGTCCTTACAGCAGTCAGATTGTTAAATCGGCGGAGTCACAGTCGACCGGGCAGCGAGACCGCCTCCTCATTCCCGCCCACGACCGGCCCCGGGGTGGTCAGGTGCTTCACAATCCGCTCATGCGCCGCCTCGGCAGCACCGTCAATCCGTACGGGTGACCCCGTGACGACGTACGACTCGTCGGCGCCGGTGTACATCACCCGCACGTCGGCTTTGTGGTTGTGGTGCAGCGTGCTCGTGACGTCCACTTCGCCGGTGATCGCGCCGACGTCGTCGGTCATGATCCCGCCGTCTGTGGTGGTGACTGTGCTGGTCTGCTTCGGCATGGGGGTGCTCCGATCACAAGGGTTCCTGGGGTTCCTGGGGTTCCTGGGTTTCCTGTCGACCGGGAGCGGGGTTCTGAAACCGGGCGCGGGAAACCGTTCAGCGCAACAGCCGCTGCTCCGTCGCCGCCGCGACGGCCGCCGTGCGCGTGTCCACGCCGAGTTTGTCGAAGATCCGGCCCAGATGCGTCTTCACCGTGGCCTCGCTGATGAACAGCGCGCGGGCGATCTCCCGGTTGCCCAGGCCGAGTGCGAGCTGCCGCAGGATGTCGGTCTCCCGGGCGGTCAGGGACGGCCGGGGGGTGCGCAGTCGCGCCATCACCCGGCCCGCGACCGGTGGGGAGAGGGTGGTGTGCCCCTGTGCCGCCGCGTGCACGGCCGTGAAGAGTTCCTCCGGCTGCTCGGCCTTGAGCAGATAGCCCGTCGCCCCTGCCTCGATGGCGCGGGTGATGTCGGCGTCGGTGTCGTACGTGGTCAGGACCAGGACGTAGGGCGCGCCGGGCAGGGCGGTGATCCGCCGGGTTGCCTCGATCCCGTCGATGCCGTTGCCGAGCTGGAGGTCCATCAGGACCACCTGGGGGCGCAGTTTGGCGGCCATCGCGACGGCCTCCTCGCCGGTGCCGGCCTCACCGACCACCTCGATGTCGTCGGCGCTGGCCAGGAGCGCGAGCAGCCCGGCGCGGACGACCGCGTGGTCGTCGCAGACGAGGATCTGAACCGGCATGTCAACTCTCCAGGGGTACGGAAGCGGAGACCGCGGTGCCTTCGCCCGGGGCGCTCTCGACGGTCAGGGTTCCGCCGAGCTGGTGCAGCCGGGCGCGCATCGCGGACAGTCCGTGACCCCGTGGTGTGGCCGGTTCGTCCGGTGTGGGCCGTACGGCTGGCGTTCCTTGGTCTGTGACCGTGAACCCCCGGCCGTTGTCGGCGATGTCGAGGGCCACCTGGTCGCCGAGGTAGGACAGCGTCACGGTCACGCTGGACGCCCCCGCGTGCTCGCGGACGTTGGCCAGCGCACCCTGTGCGATGCGCAGGAGCGCCGACTGCACGGGGCCGGGAAGGCGTTCGGACTGGCCGTCGGTGGCGAAGCGGACCGTCAGGCCGGTCCCGGCGCTTTCCGCGCTTTCGGCGTTCTCCCGGGTGGCGAGTGTGCGCAGGGCTTCGTCCAGGCTTCCGCCGTCGGCGAGTTCGGCCGGGGCGAGGTCGTGCACGAAACGGCGGGCCTCGGCGAGGTTGCGGGCGGCGATGTCGGCGGCGGTGTGGACGTGTCTGCGCGCTGTGTCCGGGTCGGATTCCCACGTACGGTCCGCTGCCTGGAGAAGCATGCGCTGACTGGACAGGCCCTGGGCGAGGGTGTCGTGGATCTCCATCGAGAGCCGCTGCCGCTCCAGGAAGATGCCCGCGCGCCGCTCGATGGCGGCCAGCTCACGGCGGGTGCTGACGAGGTCGTCGATCAGGGCGCGCTGCCGCACACTCTGCCGCTGCATGTGCAGGAACACCGCGGTGGCCAGCGCCGCGACGGCGGGCGGGGCGAGCAGGAGGTTCGGGTCGAACCCGTCGGACAGTTGCAACTGCGCGGCGACGACGAACACGGTCAGCAGACCGACGAGCGCAACGGCCGTACGGGGTGGGAGCGTGCGCAGCGCGGTGTAGAGCAGCGGCACCGCGCACCACGCGAAACTCGGGGCCAGGACCACCAGGGCGACCCACACGCCGACGACCGCGGGGAGCCGGGCCCGGTGCGCTCCGGCGGCGGTCTCCCACAGGTGCAGCAGCGCGAGGGCGATGCTGAGCCCGATGATCCACGGGGTGCGTTGGTCGCCCGGGTGCCGGATCAGGAAGCGGCTGAGCGACGCGGCGAGCAGCAGGAAGAACGCGGTGTGCGCGACCACGCCCAGCCAGCGTTCGTCGGGGGCGGGTCGCACGTGGGACATCTCCTTGTTGATCAGGTCTTTTGCGTACATCCTGACCTGTCGGGGCGATGCCCGCATCAACCGATCGGCCGACACCACCCTCAGCCGCCCGGTGAGCCGGGACCAGCCGGTCCGCTGAGGGGCCAGTGCCGGTTCCGGACCCAGGATTGGGAGCAGAGCCGGAAGCACCCCGCTTCCCCGTCGCCCCGAAGGACCCACCATGAAGAAGATGTCCGTCCGCACCCGCATCGTCACCGGTGTCGCCGCCGCAGCAGCCCTCGGCGCAGGCACCTTCGGGATGGTCTCGGCCAACGCCGCGACTCCGGCCGCGTCGGCCGCCCCCGCTCCTGCCGCTGCGCAGGCGGCCGACGCCCGGCACGGCGACAACGTGATCGACACTCCTGTGCTCAGCATCGACGCCGCGACGAAGGCCGCGCAGGCCGCCCTCGACGCCGCTGAGAAGGAGGGCCAGAAGGTCACCGTCGCCGTGGTGGACCGCAACGGCATCACCCGGGTGTTGCTGAAGGGTGACGGTTCGGGCCCGCAGTCGCCGGAGTCTGCCGAGCGCAAGGCCTACACGGCCGTGTCGTGGAACGCCCCGACCTCCGAGCTGGTCAAGCGGCTGACGCAGACGCCGAACCTGAAGGACATCCCCGGCACGCTGTTCCTCGCCGGTGGTGCCCCGGTGGCGGCCAAGGGCGCCCCGATCGCGGGCATCGGCGTGGCCGGCGCGCCGAGCGGCGACCTGGACGAGAAGTTCGCCCAGGCGGGCGTGGCGGCGCTGGGCCGCTGAGCCCCGGGCACGCGTGTGACGGGCCCGGGCCTTCAGAGAACCGGGCCCGTCGCAGCTTCGCCCGTCAGCCCTTGGGGATGTCTTGCGTCGACGGGATGACCGCGTCGATCAGGCCGTACTCCGTGGCCTCCTCCGCCGAGAACCAGCGGTCCCGGTCGGCGTCCTTGGTCACTTGTTCGAAGCTCTGTCCGCAGTGCTGGGCGGTGATCTCCGCGATCTTCCGCTTGCTGCGGATCAACCAGTCCGCCTGGATGCGGATGTCCGTCGCCGAGCCACCCAGACCCGCCGACGGCTGGTGCATCATGATCTCCGCGTTCGGTAGCGCGAACCGCTTGCCCGCCGCGCCGCCGGTCAGCAGGAACTGTCCCATCGACGCGCACATGCCCATACCCACGGTCACCACGTCACTGGCGATGTACTGCATGGTGTCGTACACCGCCATGCCCGCGGTGACCGAACCGCCCGGTGAGTTGATGTGCAGGTAGATGTCCTGGTCCGACTCGGCGGCAAGGAGCAGCAGCTGTGCGGAGATCTTGTTCGAGATCTCGTCGTCCACCTCCTGCCCGAGGAAGACGATCCGTTCGTTCAGCAGCCGGTTGTAGACCTGGTCACTGAGACCGTATTCATTCGCCATCGTGTCTCCGTATCGCATCGCGGGCCGGTAGGTATTCCCGAAGATAACTCCCGTTTCCTGCACGTCAGTTCGGATTACGCTCTGAGCAACATCCGCTCTGAGCGAAGGTCCGCGGACGCGCGCTGCCCCGACGCGCGGAGCTCTAACCGCTTCCTGACAACATCCGTCAGCAATACGCCCTACCGTCTCGACCATGCTCACCCTCAGACAGCTCAACCGCGCCACGCTCGATCGGCAGCTGCTGCTGCGCCGTCATACCCGTTCCGTCGAAAGCACGTTGGAACACCTGGTCGGGATGCAGGCCCAGGCGGTCGACCCGCCGTACTACGGCCTGTGGACCAGACTTGAACAATTCCGTACGGACGATCTCGCTTCCATGCTGAGCGACCGGACGGCCGTGCGTATCGCGCTCCACCGCTCCACCATCCACCTCGTGACCGCGCGGGACTGCCTCGCCCTGCGGCCTCCGCTACAGGTGGTGAGCGAGCGCGGGCTGCGCGGTTCGTACGGTCGGCAGCTTGAGGGCGTCGACCGCTACAAGCTGTTCGCGTTCGGCCGGGCGCTGCTCGACGAGGAGCCGCGGTCGTTCGCCGCACTCCAGCCGCTGCTTGAAGAGCAGTTCCCCGACTGGGACGGGCGGGCCCTGGCGATGGCCGTCCGGGTGGGGGTTCCGCTGGTGCAGATCCCCCCGCGCGGGCTGTGGCGGACCCCGGGCGCGCCCGTGGTCACCTCCGCCGAGTCGTGGCTTGAGGCAACCTTCACCGCGTCGGCCGCCCCCGACGCGCTGATCCCGCGCTACCTCGCCGCGTTCGGCCCCGCGTCCGTCCGCGACATGCAGGCCTGGTCAGGGCTGACCGGTCTGCGGGAGGTCGTCCGCCGGCTGGACCTCCGTACGGAGACGTCCTTCGACGGCCAGGAACTCTTCGACCTGCCCGATGCGGTGCTCCCCGATCCCGATGTGGAAGCACCCGTCCGTTTCCTGCCGGAATTCGACAACATCCTTCTGTCGTATGCCGACCGGACGCGCATCATCGCCGACGAACACCGGTCAGGTCTGGTGACCCGGAACGGAATTGTCGCGGCGACTGTCCTGGTGGACGGCTTCGTCCGGGGAATGTGGCGCATCAAGCGCACAAAGGAATCAGCGGTGCTGCACATCAAACTCCTTGAACCACTCGCCGACCGCACCGCAGTGATGGCGGAAGGGGAGCGGCTTCTGCAATTCGCCGCACCGGAGTTGACGGAGTCAGACATCGTTTTTGACTTGTTGTCCGATAGCTGACCCGGCAACCAGGCGGGGTGGCAGAGCACCGCCGCTTTCCCCAGGGCACCTGCGCACAGGCCCCCGCGGCGGCTAACCTTTGGCGCCACGTTCAACGGGGGAGCGCGTATGGAGCCATGGAACGCAGCAGATCCGGACGGTCGGGGCCCTGGGTCGCCGCCGCCCCGACCTGCCTTTCCGCCGACAGTGGGGGGAGCGATTCCCCCGCCACCGGCCCGTCGGCCGGCGGTCGGGCCGATCCCGCCGCCGCCGGGGAAGCCACCGAAACCACCTGCGGTGAACCGCCGCCGGTTCCTGGCCGCGGCCGGGACCGGCGTTGTCGCGGTCGGCGGTGGAGTGGGCGCCTGGCTGGCTCTCCGGTCCGACGGCGGCGACCCGGTTGCGGCGCCCTCGCCGACCCCGGTGCCGGTGGTTCCCGGACCGGTGACGCGGCCCCGCCCGGTGTACAGGATCGGCGTCCAGGCCGGGATGACCGGTTCGAGCCCGGAGATCGGGGTCAGTGTGGCCGACGGCGTAGCGCTGGCCGTCGAGGAGGCGCGGGCCCGCGGCGGCCTCCCGTTCGACCTCGACGTACGGACCGCCGACGACATGTCGGCACAGCCGCAGGCCACCCTCGCCGCCCAGCTGCTGCGCGACGACCCCTCGGTGCTGGCGGTGGTCGGCCCGGTCTTCGCCGGCCCCGCGCAGGCGGCGCTGCCGCTGTACGCGGGGGCTGGACTCGCTGCGGTGTCCCCCTCCGCGACCAACCCGGCACTCACCGAACCGTCCGCCGGGAACACCTCGTTCCTCCAGGCCGTGGCCGATGACACCGCACAGAGCACAGCCATCGCCCGGCACCTGACCGGGAACCTCAAGCCCGCGAGTGTGCACCTGGTGGACGACAAAAGCGTTTACGGCGTACGGATGGTCGGCACCGTGAAGCGGCTGCTCGACCAGGTCGGGATCCCTACCGTCTCCCACAGCGTCCCGGCCGGTAGCGGCGCGTTCGGGCCGGTCGCCCAGGTGGTCCGCGACGCCGTCGTCTACGGCGGTTTCTACCCCGACACGGTGAAGTTCGCCCAGGCACTCGCCGCCGTCGGATTCACCGGCCACCGGTTGTCGGGCGATGGCAGCGCCGACCCGGTGTTCGCCCAGCAGGCAGGTCCGGCGGCCGAAGGCTGGGTGATGACCCTGACGACGGCGGACGCCGCCGGCACACCCGCAAAACCCGGGGTGGACGCGTTCGCCGCGGCCTACCGGAGCAGGTTCGGCCGGCCGGCCGGGGCCTACAGTGCCGAGGCGTACGACGTCACCAACCTGATCATCGACCGGATGCGCGGATCCGACACTCCGGTGACCCGGGCCGGTCTGCTCCAGTCGCTGCGGGGCGCGGACTTCGCCGGCGTGACCAAGACCTACCGGTTCGACGGGCAGGGCAGGCTCGCCACCGCAGGAGTGTTCCTGTACGAGGTCACCGGCGGGCGGATGGTCTGCCGGGGGCTCGTCGACTCCGCGGGCGTCTGACAGGGCTGCGTGGAACTCGGGGTTCCCCCACCGCAGACATCTGCGGCGGGGGAACCGGGGCGGGCTTGCAGTCAGCCGGTGGGCGTCGGCACCGTCGCGATCCCCAGCGTGCTCTCCAGCGGCAGCAGCCCGGAGTTGAACGCGGCGCCCAGCATCAGCCCGTTCAGCTGCGCGAACCGCTCACACGCCTCAGCTCCCAGCAACTGCCAGGGCGCCAGGGCGAGTTCATCGGTCAGCCGCTCGATGTTGTCGCGCTCCTTACGGCCCTTCCCGGTGGCCTGGCCTTCGGCGTCGAGCCAGCCGCGGGCCGTCAGCCGCTCCTGCGCGGCGGCCCACTCCTGCGCCGTCCAGCCGCGCCCGGCGAAGTTCTCCAGCGGTGCCGCGCCGATCCCGGCGAAGGAAACCAGCGCCTCACACCCGTCGAGACCCGCGGTGAGCAGCGCCGCCAGGTGTCCGTCCCCGCGGTGCTCCCGCAGGACCGTGGCGGCCTGCCACAGCACCAGGTGCGGCTCGTCGGGCCAGGGGAGTGCCGCGTTCGCCGCGGCCATCGGCCGGCCTGCGGTGTCGACGGACTCCGCCGCCCGGCGGGCAAGCCGCGCCGCTTCGGCGATCTCCTTGCTGCCGAGTTCGTCGCCGAGGAGTGTCCGGTAGAGCCGGTCCATCGCCCGCAGCCGCGCGTCGAGCACAGTTTCCGGTGCGGCGGTCGTCCACACGTTCCCGGTGTTCCGCTCGATCATGCGGGGGCTGAAACTGTAGAACGCCGCTGTGATGACTCCGGCGCCTACGGCCCCAAGCGGGGAACTCCGCAGGGCGCAGTAGCTGGGCCAGCGTTCCTGCACGTCGTACCCCAGTGTGGCGGCCTCCTCCAGCGCTTCCGGGGCGAAGTAGAGCAGTGCGTGCACCGGCTCGACCTGGTGCCACATGCGACGGGCGAGTGCGGAATCCTGGGACATGGTGTGCCTTTCGGTACGGCCAGGGTTGTCCGGGGGAGTATGACCCGGATCCAGCCGTCTGGGGAAGGTGTCACGTCCCGCAGGTGGGTGCCGCCGGGAAGCCTGGTGCCCCACCGCACCTGCCACCTAAGGTTTCCGACGCAACAGGCGGAGTCGAACAGGCGGGGAGCCACATGAGCGCGGGCGGGCTGGCCACGGCGCGGGCGCAGCGCGTCCAGGAGGCCGGGCTGATCGTCGTCTCCGTCACCCTGGCCCAGATCCGCGACAGCGGACCGCAGTTGATCGCGCACCTCACGGGGATCCTCCGGCAGGCTGAGGGCAGGGGGTCGCCCGGCCTGCCGGTCCGTCCGGCTGCGGCTGGGAAGTGACCGTTGAGCTCGACGCCGACTGGCTGCCGCCCGGTGCCGCCATCGCGCGATCTTGAGTGGCGGGTGACGCCCAGCCGTCACCCGCCACTCAAGATCCAAACGCGCACGCCAGACTGGGACGCCCCGAGGACAGGTGGCCCCATGAGCAGCACGCCCCGCCCCCGGTTCGCCTCCCCGCGCCGAGTCCGACTTCCGCTTCGCGTACGAGACTGCACTCGCCCAGTGGCCCGTGCAGGCTGAGCCCGTCGAACTGGAGTCGGAGTACGGGACGACCCGCGTCAACGCCTGCGGGCCAGCGGACGGGACGCCACTGGTGCTGCTGGCCGGGGGTGGAGCCACGTCCACCGTGTGGCTGGCCAACGTGGAGGAACTGAGCCGTACCCACCGGGTGTACGCGGTCGACCTCATCGGGGACGTGGGCGCGAGCGTCGCGTACGGAAAACCCGTCAGGACCGCCGACGACCTGACGGCCTGGCTGACGACTGTCCTGGACGGGCTCGGGATCACTGAGGCGCAGCTGTGCGGGCACTCGTACGGGGCCTGGATCGCGCTCGACTACGCCCTGCGCTCCCCGGACCGCGTGGAGCGGCTGGCGCTGATCGACCCGACACAGTGCTTCAGCCGGATGAGTCTGAACTACCTGTTCCACGCGGCCCCGGTACTCGCCCGGCCCAGCAGGCGGACGTGGCTGGACTTCCTGCGCTGGGAGACCGCCGGAGCCGGCCTCAGCTCAGGCTGGCTGGAGCTCACCTCGCTCGGCGCAGAGCACTTCCCGAAGTCCAAGACCATCGTGGCGACGCGCCCGGCACCGGAGCGACTCCGTACGCTCACCGCCCCGACGCTGGTCCTGCTCGCCGGACGGAGCCGGGTGCACAACGTGGAGAAGACGAAGGCCGGCGTACGGAACCTGCTGCCGCACGCGGTCACCACCATGGTGCCGGGAGCCACCCACCACTCGCTGCCGCTGCACAACGCGGACCAGCTCAACCGCGAACTGTCCGAGTTTTTCTGAACGGGTTGGATAGACGGGTTGGATAGACGGGTTGGTTAATGAGTCAGTCGCCCTTAACGCCGTCCACCAGCTCGCGCAGGATGTCGAGGTGCCCGTTGTGCCGGGCGGTCTCCTCCGTCAGGTGCAGCAGGACCCACCGCAGCGTGACGTGCCGGCCGTCGCGGATTGTCCGCTTGGTGAGCGAGTCGAAGTCGTGCGACGTGAGCATTTCCCGGTACCGGGCCGCCTGCTCCTCGTAGTCCCGCACGACATCGGCGATCGGCCGCTGTGCGCCGAGGGTGTATTCGGCGTCGGGGTCCTCGTCGGTCCACGGGTACTCCGGGTCCTCGCCGAGGAAGACCGACTCGATCCACCAGCGCTCGACGTAGTGGAGATGGCTGATCAGTCCGCCGAGCGTCATCAGCGGCGACGTCGGCAGCGGGGCCTGGTGCGCGCCCTCGTCGCTGACGCCCTCGCACTTCAGGACGGCGGTGGCGCGGGCGTAGTCGAGCATGGCGAGAATGCTCGAGCGTTCGTCCCACGCGGACGGAATGTCAGTTCGTGTCATGCGCGGATCATGTTCTACCTACCCGGGCGGGTTCAAATGGTTAACGCAGATGGTTAACGCAGATGGTTAACGCAGATGGTTAACGCAGATGGTTAACGCAGATGGTTAACGCAGACGGTTAACGCAGACGGTTGTCGCAACGGTTGTCGCCGTAGCCCGCCTGGCTGAGCGTGCGGCCTGGCTGAGCGCGGAGCCCCGCGCGTCACTCCGAAGCGATCCCGCGCATCCTCCTATGGTTGCTTCAGGTGATCATTTGATTACCTGAGGTGATCGATTGCGGTGTTTTCTGAAACACTCACCGCAGCCAACCCCAAGGAGTCCTCCAGTGCGTGTCCGTACGCTGTCGTCCCTCCTCCTGTCCGCCGTCTTCACCGTCGTCGCCGCGACACCCGCGCACGCGGTCGCCGTGACCTCCGAGGCGAAGAACGCCTGCGGAAGCAGCGGCTACCGCGTGGTGGACGGGCCGCATTTCCTGGGCACCAACGCCAAGGCGGTCCTGCTGTTCAACGGCAGTCACTACTGCGCCGCGTCGGTGAAGACCGCCGACCGGGGTGACAAGACGGATCTCATGGCGGCCCTGCGGATCGGCGACGGCCCCACGGCGCAGGACCTCGGCCACTTCAAAAAGTGGGCCGCCGCCAAGATCGCCTCGACGAACCCGAACGCGTGCGTGATCTGGAACGGCTGGGACGGCAGCATCACCGCGCACGAGTTCAGCACGCCCAACGCATGTCAGTGAGGGCTTGTACGGTCGGCCCACCTGCTGCCTGATGGAGTCACCGTGGACCTGACCGACGCCGACGTGCGCCGTATCGCCCTCTCACTGCCCGAGACGACGGAGAAGACCACGTGGGGCATGCCCACGTTCCGCGTCCGCAACAAGATCTTCGTCGCGCTGGGGGAGGACGACACCACAATCGGGATGAAGTGCCCGGTCGAGGAGCGCGGCGAGCTGATCGCCGCCGAGCCGGAGAAGTTCTTCATGAACGACGGTCACGACACGAACTTCGCCTGGATCAGGGTGCGGCTCGCCGCCGTCGAGGACGAAGGCGAGCTGCGCGCGATGCTGACGGACGCCTGGCGGCTGACCGCGCCGAAGCGGCTGGCGGCCGGGTTCGACGCGGCTGCCTGACAAGGCACCCGTTCAGCTGTACGCGGTCTCGGTGAACGTCCGCCCGGTCCGCTCCGCGGTCGCCTGCCCGTCCGTCAGTTCGGCCAGGCGACCGCCGAAGGCCTCAATCGAAGACTCCGGGACACACACCTGGAGCCGTACGTCCGCCCCGTACTCAACACCCCGCACTTCGTAGTTCAGGCCCCGCAGGTCGTTCTCCAGACGTCCGGCGCGCAGGTGGTCGACCGCGACCGTCATGACGAGTACGGGGTTACGCCGCACGATGCCGACGTCGTCAACCGCCGTTCCGACAGCGGAGCCGTAGGCGCGGATCAGCCCGCCGCCGCCGAGTTTCACCCCACCGAAGTAGCGGGTGACCACTGCGGTGACGTCGGTCAGGCCGCGGTGGCGCAGGACCTCCAGCATCGGCATCCCGGCGGTCCCGGACGGTTCCCCGTCGTCATTGGTCTTCTGCCGCTGCCCGCCCTCGCCGACGACGTACGCCGTGCAGTTGTGCGTCGCGGTCTTGTGCAGCGCCCGCCGCTGCGCGATGAAGGCCCGCGCCTCCTCCTCGGTCTCCGTGCGGGCGAGCGCGCACAGGAAACGCGAGCGGCGGACCTCGGTCTCGGTTTCGCCGCCGTGCGTGATGGTGAGGTAGGGGGTGGACATGCGCCCGAGCTTAATCGGGACGTACGGGACGGCTCCGGTCCGGCACCGCGGAAGGCCAACCGGAGAGAACCACCGGGGCTGCCGGGTCAAGACCCGGCAGGCCGACAATCCCGACCGCTGTCTCCGCTGCGTCCAGCACAATCCGGAAGCGGGAGAACCCGTCGAACACGCCACACACATTGGCCAGTCCGACGACTTGGTCCGGCCCGAACAGTTCGACCAATCGCGTACGGTCGGCATCCGTGACCGCCGCCGGGTCCAGGACAAACTGCTCGGCGAACAGCAGGCGCGCCTGGTCGACCCGGTTGAACCCGATGTCGTCGGAGCCCCTCTGTCGCCGGTCAGGGGTGGTCACCCTAGGGACCAGCCGACGACGTATCAAGAGAGCCGCCCCTTGTTCCTTGTCTCGGCTTCTGCCATACATACCCCCTGATCAACACCCACGAGGGAGCACTGGCATGGCGGATCGACAGCTCGGCATCGCAGTCATCGGGACGGGTTTCGGGTGCCTGACCCACGTGCCCGCGTTCCGCGATGCGGGATTCGACATACGGGTGCTCATCGGACGCGACCCGGTGCGTACGGCGGAGCGGGCCGCGCGGTTCGGCATCCCGCACGCGGCGACGTCGATAGCCGAGGCGCTGACACTGGCCGAACTCGACGCCGTATCGATCGCGACCCCGCCGCACACCCACGCCGCGCTGGCCAAAGAGGCCGTCGGGGCCGGGCTGCACGTCGTGTGCGAGAAGCCCTTCGCCGCGAACGCCGCCGAGGCGAAGACCATGCTGGACGCCGCCGAGAAGGCCGGTGTCGTCCACCTGATCGGTACCGAGTTCCGTTGGTCGACTGAGCAGGCGTTGCTCGCCCGGACGATCGCCTCCGGCGCGATCGGCGAGCCCCGGCTCGCCACGTGGATGCTGCACATCCCCGTCCTCGCCGATCCCGCTGCCGAGACCCCCGCGTGGTGGACCCGGGCCGAAGACGGCGGCGGCTGGCTGGGCGCGCACGCGTCGCACTGGATCGACCAGATCCGGCACACGCTGGGTGAGTTCGAATCGGTCAGTGCGGGGCTGCCGCGCCTGTCCGACCGGGGGCAGACCGCCGAGGACTCCTTCATCGTGCACTTCCGCCTGGTCACGGGCGTGGAGGGTGTCATGCAGAGCACCGCGGGGGACTGGGGTCCGATCGCGATGACCACCCGGATCGCGGGCACGCTCGGCACGGCGTGGATCGCCGGGGATGTGGTGTGGGTGGGGGACGCCGACGGCGAACGGCGCATCCCCGTACCCGACGACCTGGCCAACCCCGCCCCCGAACCGCCGCCCGGGGACCTCCTGCACACGGCCTACGACCTGCTGCACTCCATGGGCATCGACCGCGCGCCCTACGCGAAGCTCGCCGAAACGTTCCGCAGGCTGGTCCTCGGCCTGGACGTCCCCGCCCACCCGGTTCCGGCGACGTTCGCCGACGGCGTGGCCGGACAGGCGGTCCTGGACGCGATCCGGCAGTCGGCCACCGAGCGCAGGTCGATTGCCGTACAAGCACCTGTAATTTAGGTGCAACTAACACCTACGTACGGAGCGCCATGAGCGCCACGACCGTCCACGGGCCTAAGGACATCCGCGTCAAGACTGTTCCGGACGCGGTGGTCCAGATGCCCTACGACGCGGTGGTTCGGGTGACTGTCGCGTGTATCTGCGGCAGTGACCTGTGGCCGTACCGGGGTGTCGCCGCGCGCTGAAGGCTCTCATCCGGATGTAGTCGGCCTCCGCCGCGTCGATCATGTACAAAATTCCCCTCTAGAGCTCGTTGAGGGGCTTTTTGTACATGATCGACGCGCTGTTTCCCGACTATTTCCCGAGCAGCTCCACCAGCTTGCCGACCGTCCGCCAGTTGCGCATGGTCACCGCCACCCCGAGCTGCTTCTCCCAGCCGGCCTTGGCCAGCGGCGACGCGAGGATGCCCTCGGGACACCACATGTAGACGTACCGGCCGACCACCCGGACCCAGTCGGGCTCAAAGTCGATCGCGTTGACCGCACAGACCCCCGCCGGGTCCGGGTCACCCTCAAGGAACCCGACCATGTACCGGGAGGGGTCCTTCATGTCCGCAAGGCGCGGCGCCCCTGCGGCGGCGGCTTCGAACTCCGCCGCGCTGCGCACGATGACCGCGCACTCGACCTTCAGCTCCCGGGAGACGGCCAGCCGGATGTCCTCGGCCGCCGTCCGCGCCTCGGTCGGGGTGCCGCTGAACACGGCGTTGCCGCTCTGGAGGTAAGTCGTGACGTCGGTGTAGCCCAGTCCGGCGAGGAGGCCACGCAACTGCGCCATCCCGACCCGCTTGTTGCGGCCGACATTGATGCCGCGGAGCAGGGCCACCATCCGGATCGTCATAGGGCGCAGCCTGCCAGATCTTGAGGTGCGGGGGCGAAGAAACGGCAATGCCGGGCAGGGATGCGACCGTTCGGCGGGGGGGTCCGCGGGCAGCCGCGACCGCTTGACGGGGTACGGGCGGGCAGCGCTGGGTTGGGGACATGCCCCTGGGTGACGACGGAGCCCGGCCGGACCCGACGTCGCACCGGATGGATTCACCAGGTAGCCGTGGTCGCCTGATGATGGGCGGCCAGGACGTCCAGGCGGAGCCGGCTCTCCGGCGGGATACGTAGCGGTTTTCCGTCCAGCTCCTCGTAGATGGCGTGCCCGGCCAGTCTGGGAGCGATGTGGACGATCAGGTCGTCCGGGCTGACGGACAACAACCCTTTGTCGAACAGACGGTGGATGTCCGACCGGAGCAACAGCCCTTCCTCAGCCCGATGCTCCCCGGTGATGGCAAAAGAACAGATGTGCGCTGCATCCAGGACTTCCGCCGGTGCGGGCCCGGTGACGGCACAAATCAGTCCGTACCTGTGAATCAGCGCCTTCCGGAAGGCGTCCTGCCCGCGGCGGACGGTCACCTCGGCACGTCGGTGGCCTCCGGTCAGTTCCGCGGGAGGGCTGGTCAGTTCCGCGGGAGGTCCTGTCGGTTCGGCAGGACGTCCGTTGTCGACCTCAGACGCCGGTCCAGGCCGGGGAAGGCGGACGCCCTTCGACGTCATTGCTGTGAGAGTCCCCGTAAGGTGCATGGCTCTGATCGACTGCTGCTCGGAGTTGCCCATACTGAGTTCGGACAGGTCGCCCTTGTCGAAGCAGCCGTCGAGGGCCTGCCAGGTCCGTCCGTAGTGGGCCTTGTACGCGGTTACTAGGATGGTTTCTTCGGTCGGCTGGTCAAACTTGTTCTTGCACTGGGTGCAGTGGTAGCGCGGTGTCATAGTCGTGCGTTTTTTGTAGCCCGTGTTCCTACAGTGCGGGCATCTGCTCCGTGTTTTGGGCCGGTTGTGGGAAAACTCCAGCCGCTCGATGTAACCGGTGCCCAGTGCCTCACGGCTGTTGCGAACGATCACCAGGTCGCCGACCGCCACTCTGCGGTAGTTGCCCACAGTGTTGTCGAAGGTGTACGACTCCTCCGGGACATCGGCGTACCCGTCGTTCCCTTGGAACTGACGCTCGTCACCGGCGACCAGGAATGACCACGCCGACCGCACGACACCCTCGGCAGTCTTTTCTTCATACATATTCAGAAGCGTAAGCGTTGACGCCGACAACGATCCGATATGGACAAGGAGTCGCACGGTACGCGCCGCGGTGTCGTGTGATCCGGGGAGATCCGATCCCGCCAAGCGCAAAACCCCTGGAGCACCTGCCGAGTTCGCCCGGGAACAACGCACCGTTGACTGCAACCCACAGTCACCGCAGACCGGTGAACCACCCCAGCGTCGCCGCGATGTCCGTTGTCACCTCGTCAGCCAAGACGTCGTACGGAGTCGGTTCCGCGTTGGCGATCACCAGTCGCGCGCCGGACTGAACGGCGAGTGCGCACAGGCCCGCAGCCGGTTCGACCCGGAGCGAACTCCCCAGCCCCAGCAGGAGATCACAGCCACGCACGAGATTGGCCGCGCGACCGTACACATCCCGGTTGAGGTGCTCGCCGAACAGGATCGCGGCCGGTTTGAGGATGCCGCCGCAGGCAATACAGGGTGGGTCCTCCTGCGGTCGCGAGAGAACATCGGCGGTCGCAGACCGAGCCCCACAGCGCAGACAGACCACCTCGGCGAGCGTGCCGTGGAGCTCCAGGACGTTCGCCGAACCGGCCTGCTGGTGGAGCCCGTCCACGTTCTGCGTGAGCACGCCGGCCAGCAGACCCGAACGCTCCAGTTTCCGCCAACGCGCGGTGGGCAGCCGTCGGTTGCACAGCTGCCATACCGTACGCCCTGAGAGTTTTCCAGAAGGTCACCCGCACAGCCCGGTCGCCGACGAAATGCTTGCGGTGGAAGAGCCGTTCACTGTCCGGATCGCGCGTCCAGATGCCGTCGGGGCCGCGGAAGTCCAGGATGCCCGCGGCGGTTGAGGTGCCCGCGCCGGTCAGCGCGACGATGCGGGTGGCGTTCTTGGCCCAGCCTGGAGTGGTCACAAACGGACGTTAGAGGTCGGGCCGAGTCGGTAGCGAGCGAATTACCGCGGGTGGGATCCGCCCTGGGAGAAGCGGATCCCACCCACCGCTATCAGTGCTGCATGCCGGACATACTCGGCATCGGCATCGGCGTCCGCACGGGCGACGCCGCCCCGCCCAGCAGCTGCTTCATCTGTGCGACCTCAGCCGCCTGTGAGGTCTTGATCTGCTCGGCGAGCTTGCGGGCGTCCGTGTTGGTGCCCTTCTTCAGCTCGGCGTCGGCCATGGTGATCGCGCCGTTGTGGTGGGCGATCATCATGGTGAGGAACTGCTTGTCGAACTCCGCGCCCGTGGACGCCTTGAACTTGGCCATGTCGGCGTCGGACATCATGCCGTCGCCGGCGGGATTCATCGAATGCGGCATCGCACCGGACATCGCGGCGGGCTTGCCCCAGGCCGTGAGCCAGCCCTTCATCTGCGCGATCTCCGGCGCCTGCGCGGCCTCGATCTTCGCGGCGAGCTTCTTGACATCGTCGCTCTTAGCCTTGGCCGGGGCTTCCTTGGCCATGTCCACGGCCTGCTCGTGGTGGGGAATCATCATCTGTGCGAACACGACGTCCGAGTCGTTGAAGGCCGCGGCCGAAGAGGCGGCCGACGGGGGAGCGGACGGCGAGTTCATCGCGCCGACGTCGTGCTTCTTCCCTCCATCGTCGCCGCACGCGGCGAGCAGGAACGTGGCGGCGACGGCGAACGCGAACGTACGCGGGACATGCTTCATGAGGTTGTCTCCAAAGGTGTGTTGCGACGCGGGACGGCAGAGCGGAACGCCGTCGTTCTAAATGCGCAGCACCTGGAGAGCGGCGCGGCCAGGCGGTCGCGGTGGTGACAGCCCCGAAGCGAAGCACCGGCCCCACACCGGCAGTTCGGAAAATGCCCGGTCGGTACGGGAGACCCACAGCGCAGCGGCGATCAGCAGGTAGCCGACCCCGGTGGCCAGCACCGCGAGGCACATGGCCGACGGGTCGGTGCCGTGGCCGGAGCCGTGGTCGTCCGCCGGCGGCATGTCGTGCGTCCCGTGCGCCATGGACGTGTTCGACATCGGCTTGTCCTGCGGGTGCCCGAGCGTGTGCATGCCCACGACCCCCAGCGTCAGGAGCATGAGCAGCACCAGGCGGGCGAGCGTTCTCTGCGTACGGCTGATGACTGTTCACCTCCCTTCCACCAAACACCCTAACCCCCTATAGGTACGGGAGGGCGAGAACGCGCCAGGACGTCGTTTTCCAGCCGACCACCGTCGACCTCTTGGGAATTAATACCCACTAGGGGTATGTTCAGCCAGCCAGATACCCCCTCCCCGTATGGAGTGATCGCGATGTCCCAGCTTGAGACACCACTTAATCCGCGCCGCTGGACAGCGCTCGCACTGATCGCGATGGCCCAGTTCATCGTCATCATGGACACCTCGATCATCGGCGTGGCACTCCCCGAAATGCAGACCGACCTGGGCTTCTCGCAGGGGAACCTGTCCTGGGTCTTCAACGCGTACGTTGTCGCCTTCGGCGGACTGCTCCTCCTCGGCGGCCGGCTGTCCGACCTCTTCGGCGCCAAGCGGCTGTTCAGCACCGGCTGGGCGGTCCTGGCGGTCGGCTCCCTGGCGGCGGGCCTGGCGAACGAGGTGTGGATCGAACTGGTCGGCCGCGCCGTCCAGGGCATCGGCGCCGCACTGATCGCACCAGCCGCGCTCACCCTGCTGATGATGCTGTTCGGCAATAGCCCGAAGGAGCTGACCAAAGCGTTCGCGCTGTACGGGGCGGCCGCACCGGCCGGCGGCACCGCGGGCGTGTTCCTCGGCGGCCTGATCACCCAGTACGCCAGCTGGCCCTGGGTCTTCTACATCAACATCCCGGTCGCGCTGATCGCCATCATCGCCACCCCGTCGCTGATGCCGGACGCCCCGGCCCGGCGTGGATCGGTCGACATCTTCGGCGCGATCACCGTCACGGCCGGTCTGGGCACCACGGTCTTCGCCGTCGTCCGGGCCCCCGAGACCGGCTGGGGTTCGGCTGAAACGTTGCTCACCCTGGCCGCCGGGATCGCGCTGACCGCACTGTTCGTCGGCATCCAGGCCAAACGCAGCGAGCCGCTGATGCGGCTGAGCATCCTGCGTACGCCGAACCTCGCCGGCGCCAACCTCGCGCAGCTGCTGATGGCCGCGGCGTGGATCCCGATGTGGTTCTTCCTCAACCTCTACCTCCAGCAGGTCCTCGGCCTGGGGGCGTTCGCCTCCGGTTCGGCGCTGCTGCCGATGACCGCGACCATCATGGTGATGATGCTGGTGCTGGCGCCGCGCCTGATCGCCCGGTTCGGGACGAAGCCGCTCATCGTCACTGGTCTGGCCACGCTCGCCGCCGGGATGGTGTGGCTGTCCTTTATCCGCGCCGACGGCAACTTCTGGGTGGACGTCCTGCCCGCGTCGCTGCTCGCCGCGGTCGGGATGTCGCTGGCCTTCATTCCGTCCCTGGGCACCGCGATCTCCAGCGCCCGGCCGGAAGAAGGCGGCCTCGCCTCGGGGATGGTCAACACCAGCTACCAGATCGGCTCCGCGCTCGGCCTGGCCGCGATGACGGCGATCGCCGCCGCGCACGGCGCGGACAAGCTGGGGGACCCCGGCGCGCTGACGGACGGTTTCTCGGCCGCGTTCCTGGGGGCCGCGGGAGTCGCCGCGGCCGGTGCGCTGCTCGCAGCGGTGACACTGTGGACCAGGAAGCCGGCGGCGGACTCCGAGCTGGTCTCCAACTGACGGACCGGCTCCTCCTGTTGCCGCAGGAGGGGCTTTTCAATCTCTGCGAATCGGGAGTTCACATGAACGTCCGCCGGACTCTGGACCACCCCGCCGTCCGTTGCCTGCTTGCCTGCCTGCTGGCGGCGGCCGCACGACGGCTCCACGGACCGCCCTAGCCCGAAGATCGACATCCCCAGAATGGTGACCATCTGTCAACAATGGTCACCATTCTGGGGATATCGATCTTCAGAGCGTTCAGCGCATCGCCGCCAACTGCCCGCGCAGCCACCCGAACGACATCTTCGGCGAGCGCTCCTGCGTCCCGAAGTCCACGTGCACCAGCCCGAACCGCTGGTGGTAGCCCTCGGCCCACTCGAAGTTGTCGAGCAGTGACCATACGAAGTAGCCCCGTACGTCGACCCCGGCCCCGATGGCGGCGTGCACGGCGCGGATGTGCCCGTCGAGGAAGTCGATGCGCTCCTGGTCCTCGTGCACCTCGGGGTACGAGCAGCCGTTCTCCGTGATGTGGACCGGCGGCAGCGCCGACCCGTACTCCTCCTTCAAACCGACCAGCAGTGCCGTCAGACCTGCGGGGACAACGGGCCAGTCGAATGCCGTACGGGTGACCCCGTAGATCCCGGCGTCGAGGAAGGGGAGCGGAGCCCCCGCTTCCGGCGCGGCGATGCGGGTCGGGTTGTAGTAGTTGACACCGAGGGCGTCGAGCGGCGCGGCGATGATCTCCAGGTCACCGTCGAGCACGAACGGCATCTCAGCGATCCCGTACGCGCTCATATCGGGGTAGGTCCCCCGCAGTAGCGGCTCCATGAACAGCTTGTTGTGCAGCGTGTCGTACGCGTCCGCCGCGGCCGTGTCCTCGGCGCTGCCCGACGCTGCCTGTACCGGCGTCAGGTTGTTGGCGATCATCACCGAAGCGCCGGACTCCCGCAGCTGCCACGCAGCCAGGCCGTGCCCGAGCAGCTGGTGGTGCGCGGCCGGCAGCGCGTCCATCATGAGTGCCCTGCCCGGCGCGTGGATGCCCATCGCGTAGCCGAACGCCATGTGGATGAACGGCTCGTTGAGCGTGATCCACTCGTGCACCCGGTCACCGAGCCGCGCGGAAACGACCTGCGCGTAGTCGGCGAAGCGGTAGGCCGTGTCGCGGTTGAGCCAGCCGCCCTCGTCTTCGAGCGCCTGCGGCAGGTCCCAGTGGAACAGCGTCGGCACGGGGGTGATGCCGCGTGCGAGAAGTCCGTCCACCAGGCGGTCGTAGAAGTCGAGCCCGGCCTTGTTGACCCGGCCGCCGGGCATTACACGGGGCCAGGCGACCGAGAAGCGGTACGCGTCCACTCCCAGGTCGGCCAGCAGCCCGATGTCCTCGGCGTACCGGTGGTAGTGGTCGCAGGCGACCTCGCCGGTCTGCCCGTCGCGTACGCGCCCGGGCTCCGCGCAGAAGGTGTCCCAGACCGACGGGGCGCGGCCGTCTTCCCGTACAGCCCCTTCGATCTGGTAGGCGGCGGTGGACGTTCCCCATCGGAACCCGTCGGGGAAGCGGGGGAGCTGAGTCGGCATCGGGCCATGGTCGGGGAGGCGGGGGGAGAAGTCCACGGGTGGAAGGTGGAATTCCCCTCCGGCCGCGTCGAGCATGCTCGGAATGTCATAGATTGATCTTCATCCACGACATTCCGGGCATGCTCGACGCGGGCCTCAGCGCCAGGCCCGCATCGCCATCTCCACGACAGACTCCAGTACGGCCCGGCTCACCCCGTCCCGCGCCTGCTGCGACAACCCTTGGAGGACCGCGCCGGCCCAGTGCCCGGTGGTGGTCGCGTCAGTCCCAGCGGGAAGCAACCCCGCATCGATGTCTGTCTGAACCCGCCGCACGATGACCTTGACGCTCTCGTTGCGCAGGGCGCGCATCGCCTGTTCCACATCCGCCGACGCGGCGGTGCAGTTGGTCGCGGCGCTGATCGCCAGGCAGCCGCGTGGACGCCCCGGGGTCGTGAACCGGACCGCTGCTTCACTCAGGATCCGCTCGACGGCCTGACGGGCCGTCGGCTCAGTCAGGGCGTCCGTGACGGACGCCCCGTACTGCTCCCCGTAGTGCTGCACAACCTCGCTGAACAGCTTCTTCTTGTCCCCGAAGGCCGCGTAGAGGCTGGGCGCGCCGATGCCCATGACGCGGGTGAGGTCGGCGATGGACGTCGTCTCGTAGCCGTGCTCCCAGAAGGCCAGGGTCGCCAGCTCAAGCGCCGCCTCGCGGTCGAAGGAGCGGGGCCGTCCGGGCACTTTCTTTGCCGGACCGGCCACCTTCTCCGTCGAACGCTGGCTCTGGCTCTGGCTCTGACTCTGCATGTCGCCAATTCTATAGCGCTCGCTAGAGAACCTGCTAGCGTTCCTTCTGTAGCGACCGATACAGAATCTTTCGGGGAGAAAACCATGAGCGTTCTTACAGGTAGGACGGCACTTGTCACCGGCGGCAGCCGAGGTATCGGGCGCGGGATCGCCGAGCGGCTCGGCCGTGACGGCGCACTCGTCGCCGTGCACTACGGCAACAACGAGGCGGCGGCCAAGGACGTCGTCTCCACGATCGAGTCATCCGGCGGCCAGGCGTTCGCCTTCCGTACAGAACTCGGGGTCCCGGGCGACGCCGAAACGCTGTGGACCGCATTCGACGAGCGGATCGGGGAGTTCACCGACCGGCCCGGACTCGACATCCTGGTCAACAACGCGGGGATCGGCCTCATGGCCCAGATACAGGACGTCGGAGAGCCCGCGTACGACGAGGTCTTCGCGGTCAACGTGAAGGCGCCGTTCTTCATCATCAAGCACGGCCTGACCCGGCTGCGGGACGGCGGACGCATCATCAACATCTCATCCGGGGTCACCCGCATCGCGTTCCCGATCACCGTCGCGTACTCGATGACCAAGGGCGCGCTCAACACCCTCACACTGACGCTCGCCCAGGACCTCGGAGCACGCGGCATCACCGTGAACTCCGTCGCCCCGGGAATCGTCGACACGGACATGAACGCCTGGCTGGCGGATCCGGAGGAGCGCAAGGGGGCCGCCGCCTACTCCGCCTTCAACCGGGTGGGCGAGGCGAGCGACATCGCCGACGTGGTCGGCTTCCTCGCGTCGGACGACGCGCGGTGGGTGACGGGGCAGAACATCGACGCGACCGGTGGCTCCAGCTTCGGAGTGTGAGCCCGAGCGCATCATGACCGCCGGGTGCCGGGCGCCTCTTTCCCGGCACCCGGCACCCGGCACCCGTCGGTCACGGCTTGTCCGGCCGGCCTCCAGGCTCCGGCTTCGTGGTTGGCTCCGCGCCCGGCTCCGGTGCCATCGGCACCAGGAAGTCCTTCAGCAGCCGGTCCGCGTCCCGCACCAGCGGCCGGAACACCTTGTACTTCGACAGCGACATCGCCCGCGCCACCATCGGCGTCGTGCGTTCCACGAACTGGCGGGTGCGCTTCGATCCGGGCGTACGGTCGTACACCCAGAACAGCACGATCCCCATCTGGTGCAGCCACAGAAGCTCAGGCAGCTTCTCCCGCAGCTCCAGGTCCACCTTCAGGCCGGAGCCGGCCAGCACGTCACGGTAGACGTTCACCACGGTCGAACGCACCGGCAGCGACTCGGCGGAGAACGGACTGAGCGGGCTGTCCGGGTCGGCGGCGTTGCGGAAGAACTGGGTGGAGAAGTGGTGGTAAGGCTCCGCGACGTCCAACCAGGTCAGCAGCGTGATCCGCAGCCGGTCGCCGAAGTCGCGGTGCCCGACCAGGGCTTTGTGCGTGGCCTCGACGTGCGCGTGGGCGATCTGGTCGTAGAAACCCTGGATCAGATGCTCTTTCGAGCCGAAGTAGTAGTAGGCGTTACCGACCGAAACCCCGGCCTCCTGGGCGATGGCGCGCATCGTCGTCTTGTCGTAGCCGCGTTCGCTGAACAGCCGCATCGCGGTGTCCAGGATCGCGGCCCGGGTCTGCTCACCCTTGCTCAGGGCCGGCTGCTCGGAGTCGGGCTGCTCGGAGTCGGGCTGTGCGGAGCCGGGCTGTGCGGAGCCGGGCCGCGCCGACCCGGGTAGTACGGAGTTCGGCGGTTCTGGGGTCTCGGTCGGTTCGTCCACGTCCTGCACCTTAACCAGCGGGCTGGCAGCGGGCGTCACAGACATCCCCGGGAGCGGCGTACGGGTCGTCGGCGCGGGTGCGCAGTTTCGCCGCGGCGAGCACCGCGGCCTTGGCGAACGGCATCCCGGCGGGAGTCGCGAGCCGGTGTGCGGTGGCGCGGTGCCCGCGCAGCGCCCACAGGCAGGTGATCCACGCGCCCGCTCCGGTGTAGACCTCGCCGCTGCCGCCCACGACCGTGATCTCGTCGAACGTCGCCTCGTGGTTGAGTTCCGGGTAGCGGTTGCGGGCCCGCGCAGAACCGGCCGCGATGAGGTCGACGCGGATGTATGAGGACTGTCCCGCGATCCAGGTGGCGGCCCGCCGGCAGAGCGGGCACTTCGCGTCGTACAGCACGGTGATCCGGGTGAGCGGGGGCCGTTGTACAGCGGCGGTCATGGTCAGACCCCGACAGCCGGGCTGGTCCAGCCCTGCGGCGGGAGCGGCGGCAGGACCTCGCGGTCGTCCATGCCCCGGCGGCGCATGCGGTTGAGTACGTACACGTTGCCCAGGTGCAGGACGCCCAGGACCAGCAGGACCGTACCGACCTTCATGGACAGTGCCTCGAAGGTGCCGCGCACGTTCTCCACTTCACTGCCGAGCTTCAGGTAGAGCGCGACGAACCCGAAGTTGACCAGGTAGAAGCCGACCACGAGCAGGTGGTTGACGGCTTCGGCGAGCTTCTCGTTGCCCTTCAGCACGTCGGCCAGGAAGATCTGGCCGTTCCGGCTGAGGGTCCGGGCGACCCAGACGGTCAGCCCGATGCTGATGACCAGATAGACGGCGTACGTGACAACGGTCAGGTCCATGAGACACCTCTTGTCGACACCGGCACAGTATGGGTCCGGCATAATTTGAACGCGTTCAACTGACTGCGCACGGATGACGGTAGACCTGTTTTTGAACACGTTCAACTGTGTGTGCCAACACCATCTAAGAAGGCACGACCCCGCTCGGAGCGCCCTCCGCCCCGCCCCTCCCCGCAGCCGACGGCAGCGCCATCGACGGACTGCGCCGCAGCGTGTGCCGCTTCAGCAACGGCCCCGAACACACCCGCCGCCGCGCGATCGTGGAACGGGAACTCGCCCACCTGGACCCCGCGCGACTGCGCGAAGCAGCCCGGGAACTGACCCTCCACACGGGGTGCGCCGACATCCCCCGCACCGTCCCCCTGTCCGTCCTCGGCGCGGCGCTCGGCGTCAAGGACGAAGATCTGCCGATCCTTGTCCGTACGGTCCGCGTCATCGGCCCGGTATACCTCCCAGGCGGCGAGAAGGACTCTCCCGCAGTCGAGGGCGCCATCCGGGAACTCGCCGCCCTGTTCGCCGGCGCGGACGAGCAGACCACCACCGCCAGGATCTGCGTCCTCGCCCAGGCCGGTGAATCAACGGCCGCGCTGATCCGCAACACCCTCCGCCACACAGCGGCGCACAAGGCGTCGTCCGACGCCCTCGTACGGGAGACCCCGCGCTTCGACCCGCCCGTCCCCGCCATGCGCCGCAAGTCACCCGACGGGAACATCTCCGTACTCGACCTGGTTTCCGCCAACCGGGACCCGGACGTGTTCAACGATCCCGACCGCTTCGACGAGGACCGCTTCCCCGTACCGCATCTGACTTTCGGTCAGGGCCAACGCCCCTGTCCAGGTTCGGACTTCGCATTGGCCCTAGCCTGCGGTGTACTTGACGTCCTGCTCACATCGCCGGAGGCTTCCGCATGAACAGCACGAACAGCACGAACAGCAAAGAGAGTTCGAGCCGTTTCGAACAGTTCCGCGCCCTGCACCACGCCGAAGAACCATTGTTCCTGCCCAACGCCTGGGACCACGCGTCCGCCGCCGCGCTCGTCGAGCGCGGCTTCACCGCCGTCGGCACGACCAGTCTCGGCGTAGCCGTCGCCGCGGGGCTGCCCGACGGGACCGGTGCGACCAGGGACGAGACAATGCGTCTCGCCCTCGGCCTGGTCCGGCTGCCCGCGCTGATCAGCGTCGACATAGAGGGCGGCTTCAGCGAGGACCCGGACGAAGTCGCCGCGTACACCGCCGAACTCGCGCGGGCCGGGGTCGTCGGCATCAACATCGAGGACGGGCGGGACGACGGGTCGATGGTCCCGGTGAAACACCAGTACGACGTGATCCGGGCGATCAAAGCCGCCGCACCCGAGCTGTTCGTCAACGCGCGCACCGACGCCTACTGGCTCCCGGACAGCACCGATGCGCCGAACGAGGCGACCCGGGAGCGCGCCACGGCCTATCTCCAGGCGGGCGCCGACTGCATCTTCGTGCCCGGCGTCACCGACGCCTCCACCATCTCCTCGCTGGTCAACGACATCGACGGCCCGCTGAACATCCTGTTCAGCACCCAGGGGAGGCACAGCCGCCAGGTCCTGGCAGGCCTCGGCGTACGACGGATCAGCACCGGCTCGCTGCTGTTCCGCGCAGCCGTGAACTGCGCGGTCGAGCTCGCCTTCAGCCTGGCGAACGACAACGAGCACGGCCCGACCGACGTCCCGACCTACAACGAGACGCAGGACCTCTCGACGGCCTTCACCCCGGACGGTGGCCCGGAACGATGAGCACCGCGCCGTGCGCGGATCCCGCGACGGCCTTCACGCCCGACGGTGACCCAGAACGTTGACCACCCTGCCGTTGGGGTCGAGGACGAAGAAGCGGCGTACGCCCCACTCCTCATCGGTGAGCGGGTGGACGACCTCGGCCCCGGCCGCGGTCATCGCGGCGTACGCCGCGTCCACGTCGTCGACCTCGATGCTCATGTCGGGCGTGACCGGGCCGGTCGTGTCGTCGCCCATCAGCGTGATCTGCGCGGTGGGGTTGCCGGGTGCGGCCAGAGTGACGACCCAGCCCTGGTCCATCACCTTCTCGAAGCCGAGCCGCTCGTAGAACTCACAACTCTCGGCGACGGCACCGGACTTGATGTCCGGCACGACACGACGGATTCCCATGGAGGTGGACCCCTTCTCTACGAAGACACTCGCGCAAGGAGTCAACACCCTCCCGCCGACACCCTTGATGTCCGTGGCGTCGCCACCTAGGCTCCTCAGCTGAGACAGCAGTCGACAACTTGTTCCATTCCCTCGGGTCCTGACCCTGCGGTCATGACCCTGTACGGAAGGCACATGCGCGATGCCAGCTGAAGCACCCGTCCTCTTCGAGAGGCACGGCCGTACGGCACTCATCACGCTCAACCGGCCCGAGGCCCTGAACGCCGTCAACCCCGAGCTCGCCGGGGCACTCGGCGCGGCCCTTGAGGAACTGACCCAGGACGACGACCTGTGGGTCGGTGTGGTCACCGGTGCCGGCCGGGCGTTCTGCGCCGGGGCCGACCTCAAGGCCATCGCCGCCCGTCGACGCCTGGACGCGCCCGACCACCCGGAGTGGGGGTTCGGCGGCTTCGTCCGTCACTATGTCGACAAGCCCATCATCGCCGCAGTCAACGGCATCGCCTTCGGCGGCGGTGCGGAGATAGTGCTGAGCAGCGACCTCGCCATCGCCGACGAGCACGCGCAGTTCGGCATCCCCGAGGTGAAGCGCGGGCTGATCGCCGGAGCCGGCGGGGTCATCCGGCTGCCCCGGCAGATCCCGAACAAGATCGCGGCCCGGCTCGCGTTCACCGGCGAACCCGTCACCGCGGTCGAGGCCGCCCACTGGGGCCTGGTGAACGACGTCGCCCCCGCAGGCACCTGCGTGGAGGCTTCACTCGCGCTGGCCGAGCAGATCTGCCGGAACGCCCCCCTGGCCGTCCGGGCCAGCAAGCGCATCATCCAGCACGGCGCAGCCCTGGGCGGCGACTGGGAACCGGCGGTCTGGGACTACAACGACGACCAGTTCCGCCAGGTGCTGCGCAGCGAGGACGCGAAGGAGGGCCCGCGGGCCTTCGCCGAGAAGCGCGACCCCAAGTGGCAAGGTCACTAACTGGCCTGCCCACCTGCGTCGATCATGGACAAAATGCCCTTCAACGATCGCCAGAGGGCACCTTTGTACATGATCGACGCGATGGATTCCGAGGAGACGAAATGACCAACGCAGTCATCGTGGACGCCGTCCGTACGGCCTCCGGCAAAGGAAAGCCCGGCGGCGCGCTGTCCGGGATCCACCCGGTCGACTTGCTCGCCCAGACGCTCAAACAGCTGGTGGAACGCACCGGCATCGATCCGGCGGGCATCGACGATGTGATCACCGGCTGCGTTTCGCAGGCGGGGGAGCAGGCGCTCAACATCTCCCGGAACGCGGTGCTCGCCGCCGGGCTGCCCGAGTCGGTGCCGGCGACTACCGTCGACCGGCAGTGCGGTTCCTCGCAGCAGGCCGCGCACTTCGCCGCGCAGGGTGTGATCGCGGGCGCGTACGACATCGTCATCGCGGCGGGCGTCGAGATGATGAGCCGGGTGCCGATGGGGTTCAGCGCCAAGGGCGCCGATCCGTTCGGCAGCATGATCGGCGAGCGGTATCCCGAGGGGCTGATCCCGCAGGGCTATTCGGCTGAGATCATCGCGGGCCGCTGGAAGCTGGACCGTACGGCCCTGGACCGCTTCTCCGCGCGCTCGCACGAGCTGGCCGCGCACGCCGCCGAGCGCGGTGAGTTCGCCAACGAGATCGTCCCGGTCACACTCCCCGACGGGACCGCGCACACCAAAGACGAGACCGTACGGGCGACCACCACGGTCGACGGACTCGCCGGTCTCAAGCCGGCGTTCTACAACGAGGCCATGGGGCAGCGGTTCCCGGAGATCGACTGGCGGATCACGCCCGGCAACTCCTCACCGCTGACCGACGGCGCGTCGGCGATGCTCATCATGAGCGAGGAGCGCGCCGCCCAGCTGGGGCTGACGCCGCGGGCCCGCTTCCACGCGTTCTCCGTCGCCGGTGACGACCCGGTCATGATGCTGACCGGTGTCATCCCGGCCACCCGCAAGGTCCTGGCCAAGGCCGGGCTCAGCATCGACGACATCGACGTGTTCGAGGTCAACGAGGCGTTCGCGCCGGTCCCGCTGGCCTGGGCGCAGGACGTGGGCGCGGACCTGGACCGCACCAACATCCGCGGCGGCGCGATCGCGCTCGGCCACCCGCTGGGCGCGTCGGGCGGGCGGCTGACGGCGACGATGCTGAACATCCTGGAGTCCACCGGCGGTCGGTACGGCCTCCAGACGATGTGTGAGGGCGGCGGGATGGCCAACGCGTTCATCCTCGAACGACTGTAAAGCGATGATCTTGGAGTTTGCAGGTCGGCCCGTGGTGTTCACAGTGGCCTGGAAACTCCAAGATCATTACAGCGGATCCGACGCCCCATCATCCGGAAAGGATCCTGATGCGCCCCCTGGACGGCTTCCGCGTACTCGACTTCACCATGAACGTCGCCGGCCCCCTCGCCGGGCAGATCCTCGCCGACCTGGGTGCGGAGGTCATCAAGATCGAATCGCCGCAGGGGGAGGCGTCCCGCCGGATCACCTCCACAAAACCGGGCCTGGAACACCTCCAGCCCTATTTCCTCCCGAACAACCGTGGCAAGAAGTCCGTGGTCCTGGACCTGACAACTGATGAGGGCGTACGGAACGCTCTTGCGCTCGTCGACTCTGCGGACGTGTTGCTGGAGGGCTTCCGTCCCGGCGTGATGACCCGCCTCGGTCTGGGTTCCGAAGCCGTGCAGAGCCGGAACCCGCGCTGCGTTTACGCGTCCCTCTCGGCCTACGCGGACAGCGGACGGCCGGGTATCGACGTCATCGTGCAGGCCGAAGCCGGCTGTCTCACCGGCCTCCAGGACGCGGACGGCACACCGCGGTTCATCAACTTCCAACTCATCGACGGCGCGAGCGGACACGTGTTCGCGCAGGCCGTACTCGCCGCGCTGCTCCAGCGCGAACGCCACGGAGTCGCCGAAAAAGTCGACGTAGCGATGTACGACGTGGCCTGCAGCCTCCAGTCGAACCACCTCACACACCGCCTCAACGGCGCGCCGACCAGGAAGCGCCCACCGGGCAAGCCGGTGACCAAGAGCATCGCCGTCGAACCCTCCGGCGCCTACCGGGCCGCCGACGGGCATGTGGTCATCGCCGCGTACGTCCCCAAGCACTGGCAGGCCCTCACCGCCGTACTCGGCCGCCCCGACCTCGCCGCGGACCCGCGCTTCGCGGACCAGCGCTCCCGTACGGTCCACTCGGTCGAACTACGCGCCGAACTGGAGAAGGAGTTCGCCGCCCGGCCGGTGGCCGACTGGATCGGGGTCATCCAGGCCGCGGGGTTGATGGCCACCCAGGCCAACACCTGGTCTGACGTCGTGCGCACACCGGTCTTCGCGGCCAGCGGCCTCACTGTCGAAACCGAATACGAAGGCCGTACGGTCACCACGCTGCGCACCCCGGCCCGCTTCTCCGGCTTCGACGCGATAGCCGACGGACCGGTGCCGGGGCTGGGGGAGCACACAGAAGAAGTGCTGGGAGCAGTCGGCGACAGGTAGGGGGCCGCAAGCCCTCAGTCGCCGAACACCGAGCTCACGATCGCCCTGCTCGTCTCCCCGTACGGCGGCGCGAAAGCGTCGATCAGGTCATCCGCCCCCCGGACGAACACCCCGCGCGGGTTGGTGAACTCCCCGAACCCGTCGATGCCGCGGTGCCGGCCCGTACCGCTGCGGCATCCGCCGCTCAAGCCGGTCCACCGTGCCGACCTTCTCCAGGTCGACCACCTCGCACCCGGCTTCCCGCGTCTCGTCGAACAGACCGGTGAACAGGCCAGGGTGGACGGCGAAGTCGGCGGTCATGGACTCTCCAAGCGGGAAGTGGCGTCACAGGTCCGTACCGGCCGACGGTTGTGCCCGGCCGCCCGAAACCGTCCGCGCTCGGAGCACGGACGTACAGCGGGGAATCAGGGACACCGTCGTCCGGTGCGCAGCCTTGACCTGCCGCCCTGACGAGTCAAGGGAGTTCCCGGACGTCACCGGCCCTTGACGGTGATCCCCATCTCGGCTGCCAGCATCGGCGCGATCTCCATCAGCTGGAGGTCGCTGATCACCACACCCCGCAGGGCGTCGTAGCCGGCCTTGATGCCCAGCCGCGCCCCGCGCAGGTCGACCTTCTTCAGCACCGACTTGGTGAAGTCCACATCGCTGAGCTTCGAACCGCTGAAGCTGACCTTGGTGAGTCTGGCCCCGCCGAAGTCGACGTCGCGGAGCACGCAGTCCTCGAACACCACGTCGGTGAACGAGCAGTTGCGGAAGTTCACCGAGTCGAGTTTGCAGCCGGAGAACACCACCCGCTCGAACCCGCTGTCGAACATCTGCACACCCGCGGCGATGCCGCCGAGCACGGTGGCGTCCCGCCAGCGCGTCCGGGCCATGTCGGGGCCGACGAGCCGCACCTCCTGCATCCAGGTGTCGACGAACCCCGCGCCCCGGAACTTCCCGCCCTCGATCGACCCGCCGGTGAACGCGCACTCCATGAAGGTGCTGCCGATGGCCGACTCGTCGACGAGGTCGATCCGGTCGAAGTGCAGCAGGTCGTAGTTCTCGTCGCCCGCCAGGAACGCGGCCCCGGCCCGCAGGTCGGCGGCGTACGGGAGTTCGGCGAGGGTGGTGGGGTGGTTTGGCATGGTCCTCAGGAATCCGTCGGGTGCGGGGGTTGTGCCACGCTACCCCGCGGCACCGACACGGATCTTCAGCCCGATCGCAGCAGCATCCGCAGCAGCCGGACGGTACGGTCGCCGACCACCGGGTCTGCCCGGTCGAGCAGCCCGTCGAGCCCGTCCCGGCCGCCTTCCGCCACCGTCGCAGGCCGCCAGGAGTCCACCGCGCTGAAGGCACGCGCCCTGATCTTCGGCTCGGGATCGTGCAGCCCCGTCAGCGCGGCCCTGAGCTGGACGATGCTCTGCTGCCCGTTGAGCAGCCTGAACGCGGCGATCCGGTGGTGCCTGGGTTGATTGGCGGACAGCAGCAGCAGAAGTCGGTGCTCCGGGATCTGCGGCGCGAACGGCAGCAAGGCGGTGGAGACCTGCCGGACGACCGCCGACGAAGGATCGTCGATCATCCGTACGAGACGGCCCACCGGGACCGCGTCCAGGATCCGCAGCGCTTTGACCGCCGCCGCGCGGACTGCGGGCCGCTTCGCTGACCGGTCGGGCCCAGTCGGCGCACCGGATGATCAGCAGGGGAAGCAACTCGTCGGGGGCCTTCCGCAGCGCCCGTTCACGCACCCGCCCGTCCGGGTGGCACAACGCCAGGACGACACCCAGGCGGGTCGGCTCGCCCGCCGCCGGGGTTTCGTCCGGCTGGGACCGCCGGTACCAGAGGTGATCCCGTACGGCTGAATCAATGGTGATCCAGATACCCGGACCGGCAGCTGACAACAACCGCATCGCCTCGTCAGCCAGAGTCGCGTCAGTTGCCGCGCGGAGCAGTGCGACGTTCAGGTCGTCATGGGAACCGCCGGTTTTCACGGCTGCGGCGATCAAGGACGCCAAGGAGTCCGGTGTGTCCGTCCCGGTCATCGCTCCCCCTCCGGATAGAACGACCGCACCACTTCGACGCGCCCCACGATGTGCGCGTTGAACTCCGCCAACTCCTCAGCCGGGACCCACAGTTCGAGGATCTCCCGGCCGCCGGCCCGCTGGACCGGGTAGCGGGACAGGAACCCGGAGTCCACCTCGAAGCGGGTCACAAAACCCGAGCCCGACGCCGGTACGTTCCACTCCTCCGCGATGCGTACCGCGTACGCCTCGTTCAGCACGGGGTAGAAGATCGGCTGGTCGGGGAGCCTCGGCGGCCAGGCGCGCCAGTCGGCGGCCTCGACCAGCGCCAACTCCTCCGGTCCGGTGGGGCGCCACAGGGTGGTGGTGTCGGTCATAGCGGGAAGAATCCTTGATCGGATGTTCGGGCGGGGCTCTGAATGCTGCCACTCGGCAGGGCTGAGGGCATCCGGATTTAGGGCCTGTTCTGGGTTTCCCGCCGGGGCCGCGCCGCCCGGCACCACCACTCGCGGCGTTGCCGGATCCTCCAGGTACGACCGATACAAGTCCGGATCCGGCGCCTTGCGACGCACGGCGCCGGACAACGCGACCTGGTCCGGCGGAAAACCCAGAACAGGCCCTGACTCAGCCACTCACAAAATGTGCCGCAGCTTGTCCGGGTTCCGGATCAGCCGGATCGCCGTGACCTTCCCGTCCTCGACGTCGAGGCAGCCGACCGTGTCGGGGACCCCCGCGACCAGGACCACCACCCCCGGCTGCCCGTTGACCTCGACCGGGCGGACCTCCACGTCGGTGATCTTCCCGTCGAGCACCCCGAGGATGAACCGGGCCACCTTGTCCGCCCCGTGCAGCGGCCTGATCGCCGCGCGCACCTTGCCGCCGCCGTCCGTCCACGCGGTGACGTCGGGGGCCAGGAGCTCCAGCATCCGGTTGAGGTCGCCCCCGAGCGCCGCACTCAGGAATTCATCGGTCACCCGCTGGCGTACGGAATTGTCCGTGTCGAACCGGGGCCGCCGGGCCTGGACGTGGTTGCGCGCCCGGTGCCCCACCTGCCGGACGGACGCCTCCGACTTCCCCAGCGTCTCCGCGATGTCCTTGAACGAGAAGCCGAAGACCTCCTTGAGGACGAAGACCGCCCGCTCCAGGGGCGACAGCGTCTCCATGACGACAAGCATGGCCAGGGAGACCGATTCGGCCATCTCGGCATCCTCCGCCACGTCGGGTGTGGTCACCAGCGGTTCGGGCAGCCACGGGCCGACGTACGTCTCACGCCGTACGGCCGCCGAGCCGAGCCTGTTCAACGCCAGGTTGGTGACCGTACGGGCGAGGTAGGCGCGGGGTTTGTCGACCTCGTCGGTGACCGTGCTCCAGCGCAGCCACGCGTCCTGCACGATGTCCTCGGCGTCGGCGACGCTGCCCAGCATCCGGTAGGCGATACCGAACAGCGTCCGCCGGTGCTCTTCGAATGTCTCGGTGCGTCCATCGGTCATGGGTTCGACCGTACTGGGGACCATGGCAGCCACCTCCGCCCCGTACGACCGAAGGCGGCCCGCGGCTGTGACACCGCAGCGCGCTACGGCACCAGCGCGGTCCACTCCGGGGTGCCGAACTTCGTCGCCACCAGCTCCCGCGCCCGCGCCATCTCTTCTGCGGTCACCCCACCGGTGGTCAATCCGTACCGCCCCCGGAACGAATCCACCATCCTGTCGATGACAGCCTCACGCGGCAGCCCCGTCTGGCGGCGCAGCGGGTCCACGCGCTTCTTCGCGCTCTTGGTCCCCTTGTCGGAGAGCTTCTCCTTGCCGATGCGCAGGACCTCGAGCATCTTGTCCGCGTCGATGTCGTACGCCATGGTCACGTGGTGCAGCACCGCGCCCTGGTCGCTGAGCATGCGCTTCTGCGCCGCGCCCGCGATCTTCCCTGCGTCGGTGGCGATGTCGTTGAGCGGTTGGTACCAGGCCTTGACGCCCATGTCGCTGAGCGCGCCGAGCACCCAGTCGTCGAGGTAGGCGTAGCTGTCCGCGAACGACAGTCCCTGGACCAGGGCCGCAGGCACCGACAGTGAGTACGTGATGGTGTTGCCGGGTTCGATGAACATGGCTCCGCCACCGGAGATCCGGCGCACAACCTCGATGCCGTGCCGCTCCGCGCCCTCCGGGTCGACTTCGTTGCGCAGCGACTGGAAGCTGCCGATGACCACGGCGGGCGCGCCCCATTCCCACACCCGCAGGGTCGGCGGGCGCCGTCCGGCCGCGACCTCGGTGGTCAGCACCTGGTCGAGCGCCATGTGCAGGGCGGGGGACTGCGGCTCGTCGTGGATCAGCTGCCAGTCGTAGTCGGTCCAGTCGGTGGCGTTGGACAGTGCCCGGCGCACAGCGATACCGATGCCTTCGCTGGTCAGCCCGTACATCACGGTGCCGGCGGGGAGCGCCGCGTCAATCCTGGCCGCGAGCCCGGCCGCGTCGGTGTCGGCGGGGGCGCCGTCCAGTGCGGGGCTGAGCGCGCGGAACGCCTCGTCGGGTTCGAGGAAGAAGTCCCCGGCCACCTGGACGTTGTGGAGCACTCCGTCGTGGACGTCGAGGTCGACGACAACGAGCTTTCCACCGGGGACCTTGTATTCACCATGCATGCCAGCCAGCGTAATGCCCGGTTGGAGTGTGACGTGGCAGCTACCGGTCCCGTACGCGATGTCCGACAATGCCCGCCATGGGAAAAACCTACGAACGCATCGATGGCCGGCTCCGCACCTTCATCGAAGAGCAGAAGATCTTCTTCGTTGCTTCGGCCCCGCTGGCTGAGGACGGCCACGTCAACCTCTCACCGAAGGGAAGGTCGGGGTCGCTGACCATCCTGGACGAGCAGACCGTGGCCTACCTCGACTTCGGCGGCAGTCACGCGGAGACCATCGCCCACCTGCGGGAGAACGGTCGGATCACGGTGATGTGGTGTGCCTTCGAAGGCCCGCCGAACATCGTCCGGGTGCACGGCACCGGCGAGGCGGTGTTCCGCGACGATCCGCGCTGGGCTGACCTGGTCGCGCGGTTCGATCCGGCTGAGGCCAAGGCTCCGGCCCTGCGGGCGATCATCATCGTGACGGCCAAGCTCATCACCGACACCTGCGGCTACGCGGTCCCGTTCCTGGATTACAAGGAGGAGCGCACGCTGCATTCTGATTTCTTCGGCCGCAAGAGCGACGAGGAGTTCGCGGCGTACTGCGAGTCCAAGCAGTACATCGGCACGAGCATGGACGGCCTGCCGGCGATTCCGCTGCCACTTCCCCCGCGTACGGCCTGAGACACGGCCTGAGACACGGACTGAGACACGGACTGGGTCGCGGCCTGGGACCGGAACCACACGGCCCGGGCCCGACGCAGGATCAGCTGACGCACCGGCACACAGTCGTTTCTCATACTTTCCACCATTCAGTCAGGGTCGTTCGTCCCCCGTAAGAGGGCCGCGCTTCCCCCGTAAAGAGTCGATCCTCGACCTCCCGGTTTCCGTACTGAAACGATCCCACCCGATCGAGCGATCCGAATCCGACGATCCGACAAAACCGGCACGCGGCCAGATCCTTGACCACTTCCGGCCTCCGCCGCCACTTCCGGCCAACACCTCGAACAGCCATCCTGGAGAACGGAGGGCACCCGCCGCTCTGCCCTCCCGCGCACGGAGTAGCACCTGCGGTACTGCCCCCGGGAACCGGCGTGTCATCCTGTGGCGTCACACCAACGCCGGACACTTACGGCGAGCACACAGGTCGGGAGAAAACCGCAGATGAGACTGTGCTTCCTGCTGGAGGAGCACTACCGCCGCGATGGCATGCCGCAGGACGTCGTGCAGCAACTAACCACCTGGGGGCACCAGGCCGACGTACTGCGTCCGGGTGGATCGCTGATCGACCTCGCCACCGTCATCCAGTCGGGCACCTACGACGCCTGGGTGCTCAAGACGGTGTCCGGCGGGCCGGGGCTGACACTGCTGGAAGCCGCCGCCGGATCGGGGCTGACCACGGTCAACGACGTACGGGCCATCAGGTCCGTGCGCGACAAGGCCGTCGCCGCCGTCATCGCCGCCCAGCGGGGCATCCCCATGCCGCCGACATACTTCGCGGCGACACCGGACCTGCTCGCCGGTCTTCCGGAGTTCCTCTACCCACTGGTGGTGAAGCCCGCCGACGGCAGTTCGGGGCGCGCCGTACGGCTGCTCGGCTCACCGGGCGAACTGGCTGTGGCCGACCTGTCCGGCGAGGGCTTCCTGCTGGCCCAGCCGTACATCGCGAACTCCGGAACCGACCTCAAGGTCTACAGCCTGGACGGCGAACTCCACGCGACCGTACGGCGGTCCCCGCTGCACCCCGGCCACGCGGTCCGGGAGCAGAGCGTGCCGCTGCCCGCCGAGGTGGCGGCGATGGTCGAACGGGTGGGCGAGGTCTTCCAGCTCGACCTGTTCGGCGTGGACGTCGTATACGGGCCCGACGGGCCGGTGATCGTCGACATCAACGACTTCCCGAGTTTCCGGCGGGTGCCCGACGCGATACCCCGCGTCGCCCAGGCAATCCTGCGACTCGCGGCGGCCGGGTCGGCCGTGGTCCGGAAACAGACCACGGTCCCGAAACAAGCCACGATCCCGGAACAGACCACGGTTCCGATACAGACCACAGCCCCACAGCATTCCGCAGTCCCACAGCATTCCGCAGTCCCACACCAGGAACATGCCAGGACACCTGCCGAGCGCTTCACCCTGGCCGGCCCCGGGCGGCTGACCGCGTGAGGATCCGGCTGCTCACCGACAAGCCCGACCATCCGCTCCTCGCCGAGGCCTGCGCGCTGCTGACACCGCAGCACCAGGTGGACGCCGTCGACCCGGACGTAGAAGCACTGCCCCCGACCCCCGGGGACGCGGACGTCTACCTGTTGAAGGCCCACACCCCACGCGCGCTGGCCTACGCCCGGCAGGCCGAACTGATCGGCGCCCACGTCGTCAACTCCGCCGCAGCCACCGCGCGTTGCCAGGACCGCGTCACAATGGGCCGGCTCGCCCGCCGGGCGGGACTGCCCTTCCCGGTGAGTCGTTCGTACGATCGCCTCGCCGACCTCGCGCCGACCCGTTTCCCGATCATCGTGAAAAGCCGGATCAGCCGTCGTTCCGACCTGGTCACTCGTGTCGACGGGCCGGATGAACTCCGCGCACTCGCCGGTCAGTGGCCAAAAGAGCCGGTCATCGTCCAGGAGTTCGCGGACAACGGCGGCTGGGACCACAAACTGTGGGTCATCGGCGGCTCCGTGTTCGCCGGGCTGCGCCGCAGCCCGCTGGGCAGCACCGCACCCATGGGAACTCTGCAACTGGACCTCGACGACCTGCCGACGGGCTGGGCCGACTTGGCCCTGCGCGTCGGCCAGGTGTTCGATCTCCAGGTGTACGGAGTGGACATCCTCGACCGCGCCGAGGGCCCCTGGATAGTGGACGTCAACGCGTTCCCAGGCGTGCGGGGAATGACCGGCGCGGCACAGGCACTGGCCGATCTGGCCACCGCTTTCACACCCGCGCTCAAGGTCAGAACTTATTCTTGACCGATCGTTCTCGTATGGCTAAAGTCGTGGCCATGGCAAGGACCAAGGCGTTCGACCCGGACGCGGCGCTCCAGGCCGCGCTAGAGCTTTTCTGGGAGCGCGGCTTCGAAGCGACGTCGATGGCCGACCTCGTCGAGCACATGGGCGTCGCACGGGCGAGCATCTACGCGACGTACGGCGGCAAACAGGAGCTGTACTTCAAAGCGCTCGACCGCTACAAGGAGCAGCACAACCCCGGCCTGGTCAGGGGCCTGTCCCAGCCGGGCCCTGCGCTGCCGGCCGTCCGGGCGCTCGTGGAGAAGTTCGTCACCGAGTCCACCCAGGGCGTGCCGCGCCTCGGTTGCCTGGTGACGAACACCGCGATCGAGATGCCGCAGGAGCCGGAGGCCCGGCGCCGGGTCGAGTCGGCCTGGGAGTCGATCGAGACCGCCCTGACCTCGGCGCTGATCCGCGCCCAGGCACAGGGCGAACTGGCGCGGGACAAGAGCCCCCGAGCGATCGCCCGGATGATCCTGGTGCTGATCCAGGGGATGCGCGCGATGGGCCGGGGCGGCTGCTCGCAGCAGCTGCTGCGCGACGCCGGAGACCAGGCCCTCACCGCGCTCGACTGATCGGCCCCACGTAAAAGCAGCCACTTCCCGCAGGCTTTTTTCGACCTCAAACAAGAACGATCGGTCCAATTAGGGTTGCCGTACGGAATTCTCACGCTGCAAAACATCACAAAACTTCGCAAAACACCACACCGCGTCACTGCACATCACTGCACATCACCGCACGTCATAGCTCGGGAGCTTGAACCATGACCGCAGATCGCTTCACCGGCAAGGTCGTCCTCATCACCGGCGGCGGGGCCGGCATCGGACAGGCGACAGCCCGGGCGTTCGCCGCAGAAGGCGCGACCGTCGTCGTCGCCGGCCGGCGCGCCGAGCCATTGAAAGAGACCGTCGCACTCATTGAAGCGGCGGGCGGCACCGCGACCGCCCTGACGGCCGATGTCACCGACTCGGCGTCCGTGGCAACGCTCGTCGAAGGCACCGTCGCACTCCACGGCTCCCTTGACATCGCCGTGAACAACGTCGGCCTGTTCCCCACCCCGGCCGCCGTCGGCGACATCAACGAGGCCGACTGGAACGCCGCACTGACCACCAACGTCACCGGCACGTTCTTGTCCATGCGGCACGAAATCGCGCAAATGCGCAAGCAGGGCGGCGGTGTCATCGTCAACATCGCCTCCCAGCTCGGCGCGCACAAGCGGGTGCCGGGTCTCGGCGCGTACGTCGCCACCAAGGCCGCCGTCGCCGCACTGACCCGCAACGCGGCGATCGACCACATCGGCGAGGGCATCCGCATCAACGCCGTGAGCCCGGGATCCTCCGACACTCCGATGTCCATGCGGCCCGGGGAGACCGAAACGGACCGCGCGGAGCGGCTGAAGGGCGCCGTGCCGATCGGCCGGGTCGGCTACCTGGAGGAGATCGCCGCAGCGATCCTGTACGCGGCGTCCCCCGAGGCGGCTTTCCTCGTCGGCTCCGACATCGTGATCGACGGCGGCTCGACCGCCTGAGCCACCCGGACCGGGGGCCATGAACACATTGGCCGGCGGTCCCGACACCGGGGCCACCTCGCCGGAGCGCGCCACGCCACCCGGCCCACGGACGCCTGGGCCACATGCCCGGACTCAGCCACCCGACCGGAGCGGCCCACGGACGCCCGGGCCACTCGATCGGATGATCAGGCCATCCGATCGAGTGGCTCCGGCTGGTCTCCGTGCCGCGGACCGGGCACGCTCACGGGCTATGGCCCGACCTTCCTTGCCGGTCCCGCACCAGTTGCGCGGCCGCGTTTTCACCTCCGCCGAAGCAGCCAGGCTCGGGGTGACCCACAATCAGCTGCGTGGCCCCGCCTACCGCAGGGTCGGCCACGGCCGGTACGCCGTCGCCGGGGACCGGGAACCCGATGTACTTCAGCAGTGCTCAGCGGTCGGGCTGCCGCCGTCGGCCGCCTTCAGCCACTGGACGGCGATCGGACTGCTGAACCTGCCCGAACCGACCCCGCGCCCACCTGGCGACGGACTGCACATCACCTGCCCGCCTGGCACCCCGGAGCTTCGACAGCGGCAGCTGACAACCCATCGGATGCCTCTCGGCCCAGCCGACACCATGCGCTGGTTCGGACTGCAAGTGACGTCAGCCGAGCGCTTGTTCGTGGACATGGCGACGCTGCTCCAACCTGCCGATCTGATGGCCGTGGGCGACGCCATGCTCTCGTCGTACCTGACCAGCGGCGAATCACTGTCCGCGTACCTCGCGCGGAAGTCCGGACGCAGAGGTGTCACCCGGGCGCGGAAACTGGCGCCCTACCTGAACGGCCTGTCGGGATCCCCTATGGAAAGCCGGGTCCGCTGGCTGTTCCTCACCGCCTGGCTCCCGACGCCGGCGCTCCAGTACGAAGTCCGGGACGCCACCGGGGGTTTCATCGCCCGCTGCGACTTCGCCTGGCCGCACGTCCGGGTCTGCGTGGAGTACGAGGGCCGCCAGCACGCCGCCGGCGCGCAGTTCGCCCGGGATGTCGAGCGGTACACGGCACTAACCAGGTGCGGCTGGGCGTCGCTGCGCTACACCGCGGCGCAGGTGTACGGGAACCCTGGCGCGGTCGTGGCCGAAGTTGCGGCGCTGTTGCGGTCCCGGGGGCTGGACTGGCCATCGACCAACTGAACAGACGGGAGAGATCTGGTGGTCATTCGGCGAAAATGACCACCAGATCTCTCCCGTCTGTTCAGTTGGCACGGCTCTTGAGTCGCACGGCGACAACGCCGGCCACAGCAAAGGCGACCGCCGCGGGTTCCCCTGACGTGGCGGCGGGGTCTTCGCGCCAGGCGTCCCGTACGCCGCCGTACGCCGCCGTACGCCGCCGTACGCCGCCGAGTCACCGCCGAGTCACCGCCGAGTCGCCGCCGCCGAACAGGGCGCTCAGTTCGTCCATCCTGGCCGGGCTCCGGATGGCAGCGCAGCACCCGCGCCGGTGTCGGGTAAACCCGAACACCGCCCCAAGAAACGGTCAAAGGTCTCTAACGTCCCCTTAAGCGACAAACCAACGGGGTAGGTCACCAGGTATGAACAGCAACCGCCTCTCCCGCAAGTACGTCCGCACCGCCGTCGCACTGGCCGCTTCGGCCGCGCTGCTCGGCGTCCCGACCGCCTACGCCGTCGCTTCCCCGGGCCCCGTGCCCGCGGTCGCCGCGCAGGCGGAGCACCGTACGCCCGTCTCGACCGTCAAGGCCTTCGTATCGAAGTACCTCGCCGCCGTCGACGGTGGCGACCCGCGCGCCGTCCGCGGCCGCTACCTGACCGCCGAGCTCAACGACCGGCTCGACGTGTGGGCTGACGAGAACCACGCCGACCCGGTGCTGCGCGCGCAGAACACGCCGAACAGCTGGGACGTCCGCTACGCGGGCAGCGGCGCCGGACACACGACCGTGGTCGTCACCGAGCACTTCGGTGACGACACGGTCGAGGTCTGGTATCAGGTGCGGCTGGACACCCTGGTCATCGACGACCTCACGGGCGGTACGGCATAGGTTCGATCGCTTCCACGGACCGCAGTCCCGAGGCGAGGGCATCGCTGTCGCCGGTCCCGGCGTAGACGTCCAGGACCGTGTCGACGAGCTTGACCGCATGCTCGTCGCCGTGGGCTGCGGCCCGTTCCATGACCTCGACCGGGTCGTCCGACCGCTGCGTCGGTGGTGCCTGGCCGGGCTTCGCGTAGGCGGCCGTGAACGCGGCCGTCGCCGCCCAGGCCGCCGAGTAGGACTCCGCCCACAGCTCCCGCGGCAGGACGGGCAGGACCCGCGCCACCGCGCTCGGTGTGGTCACGGCGTGGACGAACATGACGCTGCTGCGGTGTTCCCTGCGCAGGAAGGTGAGCGACACGGCGTGGACGAGCGCGTCCAGTTCGGCCGCGGTGTCGGCCGGCGAACGGGCGTCCCCGACCGCCGTCGACCACTCGTCCCAGGCGCCGAGCATGTCGAGCCGCTTGAGGATGTGTCCGGCCTTCTCATCGGGGAGCGTCGGAACGAACCCCAATGCCGTACGGGGGTCCCGTACGCCACGGGTCGCAAGCTGCGGCGGCAAAGCTTTGTACGCCGCCGCGAAGTAGCCCATCGCATGCTCGAACTCGGCTTTGCGCACCGGCGATTCGCCGTAGTCGCGGAGCGCCCGCACAGCGTGCCCGACCCGGATAATCCCGTGTCCGGCGGCTCCGACGAGGCCGGGCAGGAGGCGCGGCCACCACAGCGCGAGCACGTCCTGCCACGGCTGCTCCGCGGTCTCGTTCCGGAAGAACGCCGTCCAGTCGGCCGTACGGTCGCGTTCGCCGAGGGCCTCCTTCCAGTCGGTGATGACCGCCCGCGGTCTGTCCGCGTCTTCGAGACGTTCGAGATACGTGTCGAGCCAGCCGGGCACGTCGTCGCCGTGTCCGGCGCGGACGAGCGATTCGACCACCATGGGGCCGTGGTTCGACATGCAGTCCTCGTACTCGGCCCCGGTGCCGTGCAGCCGCTGCCACGCCTCGTCCAGGATGTCCACTGCCTTGGTGTTCATCACTGTGTCTCCCTTGTTTTTTGACGGCGGTCAACAATGGGGCCGACGGTGCGTCAGATTCCCATGAGCCCGCGCAGCAGACAGAATTCGTTGCCCTCCGGGTCGGCCAGGACCGTCCACCCCCGGGTCCTGCCCTGGCCTACGTCGACCTTCTTCGCCCCCAGCTCCAGCAGTCGCCGCAGTTCGCCCTCGTAGTCGCCGTCCTCCGCGACCAGATCCAGGTGCAGTCGGTTCTTGATCTGCTTGGACTCGGGCACCTTGAGGAAGTAGATCTTCGGCGGGTGCGGTTCCGCCCGGACTTCCTCGGGCGTCCGGGCGCGGTCGGCGATGGACCGGTCGCCGTCGGTGTCCACGTCGACGACCCGGTAGTCGAGCACTTCGGCCCAGAACCCGGCCAGGAGCCGCGGATCATGGCAATCGACGATGAGTTCGCTCCACCTGCTGACCATGGGGGAAGTCTGCCGGACCGCCGGGCGGCCGCGTGAGAATTTTCAGTGCGGACTTCATTACTTACTTTTTGGCGTGTATCAGACTTTAAAGGTAACTGTTTAGGGGTTTCAGCTGGTTGTGGGCAGCATCCATGACCGTCCGGCGAAGAGGTCGCGTAGGGCGGTGAGGGGGTTGATGCCGTGTT